>NZ_JAVRIC010000004.1 GCF_031846245.1 Banduia mediterranea
GATCGCGATGGAAGATGGCCTGCGCTTCGCGATTCGCGAAGGCGGCCGTACCGTTGGCGCCGGCGTCGTCGCCAAGATCCTGCAGTAGGCCCGAAGGGCCCGGGCGTGCGCATGCGCGCCTGGGCCCTTTCCTTTTGACGGGACGTGCGTATAATGCGCGGCCCGTTTTCGCGCGGCGGATACCCACAGGGGCGTAGCTCAATTGGTAGAGCGGCGGTCTCCAAAACCGCAGGTTGGGGGTTCGAGACCCTCCGCCCCTGCCAGCGTCGGCAATGCAAGCCTAATCAATGGCTTGTGTTTCGACTCTGTTGGGCTTCGGTATCACGGTCGTGAATGAATTGCTGTTTTAGGTAGGCATGAACCAAACATCGCAGACGCCGTCCGACACGTCGCACGGCTCAAGGCTCGACACCCTCTGGTTGGTGGGTGCGCTGCTGGTCGTTGTGGGCGCCATTTTCGTCTTCTACCGCTATCAGAGTGACCTCAATGCCGCGATTCGCGCGGTGGTGATGATCGCCGGTATCGGCATCGGCGCATTTCTGGTCTACCAGGCTCGGATCGGCAAGACCACCTGGGACTACGTGCGCGGGGCGCGCGTGGAACTGCGCAAGACTGTGTGGCCGACCAAGCAGGAAGCGGTCCAGACCACGCTGATGATCGCGGTGGTCGTGCTGATCATGGCGGTGTTTCTGTGGGGCCTGGATGCCGCGCTGCTCAAGGGCGTCAAATTGCTGACCGGGAGAGCCTCATGACGATGCGCTGGTACGTCGTACACGCCTATTCGCAGTACGAGAATCAGGTCAAGAAGGCGCTGGCCGAGCGCATCCGCCGCGATGGGCTGGACGACTCGTTCGGCGACATCCTGGTGCCGACCGAAGAGGTCGTCGAAATCAAGGATGGCGTCAAGCGCACCACCGAGCGCAAGTTCTTCCCGGGCTATGTTCTGGTGCAGATGGACATGAACGAGGAAGCCTGGCACCTCGTCAAGAACACGCCGAAGGTGCTTGGCTTCATCGGTGGCACCCCGGACAAGCCGGCGCCGATCTCCGACAAGGAGGCCGCCCAGATCCTGTCGCGCGTGGAGGAATCGGTCGAAAAGCCGAAGCCCAAGACCCTGTTCGAGCCGGGCGAGAGTGTGCGCGTGATCGACGGGCCGTTCGCGGATTTCGCGGGTGTCGTCGAGGAAGTCAATTACGACAAGAACCGCCTGCGCGTCGCGGTTCTGATTTTTGGCCGGTCGACGCCGGTCGAGCTGGAATTTTCGCAGGTCGAGAAGGCCTGAAAGCCGTGAGGTGTCAGGCGTGCGGCGGGAAGCGTAAAAGCAGTTGCGCTTCCCGCCGCACACCTCGCCTCACGAACACCGGGGAGCCGCAAGGCGCTAGCACCCAAACCAGGAGTTGTCATGGCTAAGAAAGTAAAAGGCTACGTCAAGCTGCAGATTCCGGCAGGCAAGGCCAATCCGTCGCCGCCGGTCGGTCCCGCACTGGGCCAGCAGGGCGTCAACATCATGGAATTCTGCAAGGCCTTCAATGCGGCCACGCAGAAGCTGGAAGTCGGTCTGCCGACGCCGGTGGTGATCACGGTCTACTCCGACCGTTCGTTCACCTTCATCACCAAGACGCCGCCCGCGACCACGCTGATCAAGAAGGCGATCGGCCTCAAGTCGGGCAGTGCCACGCCGAACACCAACAAGGTCGGCAAGATCACGCGCGAGCAGCTCGAAGAGATCGCCAAGACCAAGTGGCCGGATCTGAACGCCGGCGATGCCGAAGCCGCGGTCCGCACGATCGCCGGTTCCGCCCGTTCCATGGGTGTCGAGGTCGAAGGGGTCTAAGTCATGGCAATCACGAAACGAAAGAAGCTGTTCAACGAAAAGGTCGAGGCCGGCAAGTCCTATCCGATCGACGAAGCCATCGCCCTGCTCAAGAGCGTGGCCAGTGCGAAGTTCCGCGAGTCCTTCGACATGTCCGTGAACCTCGGCATTGATGCGCGCAAGTCCGACCAGAACGTGCGCGGCTCCACCGTGCTGCCGCATGGCTCGGGCAAGAGCGTGCGCGTGGCGGTGTTCGCGCAGGGCGCCAAGGCCGAGGAGGCCAAGGCCGCCGGTGCAGACGCCGTGGGCATGGACGAGTTGGCGCAGGCGATGAAGGACGGTGATCTGAGCTATCAGGTCGTCGTGGCCGAACCGGCCGCCATGCGTGTCGTCGGCGCGCTGGGCCAGTTGCTGGGGCCGCGCGGCCTGATGCCGAACCCGAAGACCGGCACGGTCACGCCGAACGTGGGCGAGGCGGTCAAGAACGCCAAGGCCGGTATGGCCAAGTTCCGTACCGACAAGGCCGGCATCATTCATTGCGCGATCGGCGCCGCCGATTTCGAAGAAGCCAAGCTCAAGGACAATCTGGGCGCGGTGCTGCGCGATCTGCGTCGCGCCAAGCCGTCCACGTCCAAGGGCATCTACATCAAGAAGCTCACCCTGTCGACGACGATGGGGCCGGGTGTGCCGGTCGACCTTTCAAGCCTGCCCGAATAAATCGGGTCGGCGCAGCAAATCTTTGGCTGTGTGGTGAAAGCCACACCGTCTGAGACCGCAAGTGAACCGCCCGACAGGGCGGTGATTAAAGGCCCCGTGCCGCTCGCGTAGATGGTGAATCCGAAGGCTCGCGAGAGCCCGAGGCACCGGACAGGTGGAAGTCCGCGGCATGTTGGTAGGACTTCTTTTCGAGTAATGAGCTACCAGGAGATCGAACGTCTCATGGCTTTAAGGCTTGGTGACAAGAAGGCCCTGGTTGCGGAAGTGAACGAAGTCGCCCAGCGCGCGCTATCGGCAGTGGCTGCCGAATATCGCGGTCTGAAGGCGGGTCAGCTCGACATTCTGCGCAAGGAAGCCCGTGACAAAGGGATTTACCTGCACGTAGTGAAGAACACGCTGGCCAGCCGAGCGGTTGCAGGCACCGAATTCGAGTGCCTCCAGTCCGCGCTGACCGGGCCACTGATTCTCGGTTTCTCTCTGGAGGATCCGGGTGCGGTGGGTCGCGTGATCAAGGACTTCGCCAAGGCGAACGAAAAGCTGGTGGTCAAGGCTGTTGCGGTGGGAGGCACGCTCTATGGTGCCGCCGATCTCGACCGTCTGGCCTCGCTGCCGACCAAGGAGCAGGCCTTGTCCATGCTCCTCGGCACGATGCAGGCACCGATCAGCACCTTCGTTCGTACCCTGGCGGAGCCCACCGCCCAGTTTGTTCGCGTCGTTCAGGCGGTCGCGGACAAGCAGGCGGCGTGATCTCGTTCGGATCCGTTCCCAGGCTCAAAAGATTGGCTTTCCCACTTACGTTTTTGAGGTAAACAGCAATGGCACTTTCCAACCAGGAAATCCTTGACGCAATCAGCGAAAAGTCCGTCATGGACATCGTTGAGCTGGTCAAGATGATGGAAGACAAGTTCGGTGTGAGCGCTGCGGCCCCGGTCGCTGCTGCTGCGGGTCCGGCTGCGGCCGCCGCCCCGGCGGAAGAGCAGACCGAGTTCACCGTGGTTCTCGCCTCCTTCGGCGAAAACAAGGTCAACGTGATCAAGGCGGTTCGCGAACTCACGGGCCTTGGTCTGAAGGAAGCCAAGGACCTCGTCGAAGGCGCGCCGAAGGAGCTGAAGGAAGGCGTGTCCAAGGACGACGCCGCGGCGATGAAGAAGAAGCTCGAAGAAGCTGGCGCCAAGGTCGAGGTCAAGTAAGTCCCTTGAGGACGTGCCTGATTTCAGACACTGCGTTGACTGTTTCGAGTTGTTGTATCGAACGTCCGAGGCTGGGGGTGATCGACCCCCGGCCTCTGGCCGTTCGCTGCGTTTGAGAGAACCCACACGCATGACCGGGATTTCCGATCATGCGTGTGGATTCTGTGATGGTGCGGCAGCCCCGCATCTCAATCGACCGAGGTAGAACATCGATGGCCTACTCGTTCACCGAGAAAAAGCGCATCCGTAAGGATTTCCGTAAGCAGGACGAGACTCTGGAAGTCCCGTTCCTGCTCGCCACCCAAATCGATTCGTATCGTGGGTTTCTTCAGGCGGAGCTGCCCAATGCCAGTCGGCGTGAGCTCGGCCTGCATGCGGCCTTCCGTTCCGTGTTCCCGATGTCCAGTTTTTCGGGCAGCGCGGCACTGGAATACCTGTCGTACAAGCTCGGCGAACCGGTGTTCGACGAGAAGGAATGCCGGATTCGCGGACTGACGCTCGCAGCACCGCTGCGCGTCAAGACGCGCCTTGTCATCTACGACAAGGAGTCGAAGGAAAAGCGCGTCAAGGAAGTGCGCGAGCAGGAAGTCTACATGGGCGAAATTCCGCTCATGACCGACAACGGCACCTTCATCGTCAACGGCACCGAGCGTGTCGTGGTGTCGCAGCTGCATCGTTCGCCGGGCGTATTCTTCGACCACGACCGTGGCAAGACGCACAGCTCCGGCAAGCTGCTGTACTCGGCGCGCATCATTCCGTACCGCGGCTCATGGCTGGACTTCGAGTTCGATCCGAAGGACAACCTGTTCGTGCGTATCGACCGCCGCCGCAAGTTGCCGGCGACGATCCTGCTGCGCGCGTTGGGTTACGACAATCAGTGGATGCTCGAGAATTTCCACGAGCACAACATCTTCCACCTGGACGACGAAGGGGCCGAGCTTGAACTGGTTCCGGAACGCCTCAAGGGCGAGACGGCGCAGTTCGATATCGCCGCGGGCGGCAAGGTCATCGTCGAAGCCGGCAAGCGCATCACCGCACGCCACATCAAGCTGATCGGTGACGCCGGCCTGGACAAGCTGCGTGTGCCGGATGCATATGTCGTCGGCAAGGTGGTATCGAATGACATCGCCAGCGAAGACGGTGAACTCTTGGCCGCCGCCAACACCGAGATCACCGAGCCCTTGCTGGCCGAGTTCCGCAATGCCGGCATCAAGGAACTCAAGACGCTGTTCGTCAACGAACTCGACAAGGGTCCGTATGTCAGCACCACGCTGAACATCGACCCGACGCGCACGCGGATCGAGGCGCTGGTCGAGATCTACAGGATGATGCGTCCTGGCGAGCCGCCGACCAAGGATGCGGCCGAACAGCTGTTCCATAACCTGTTCTTCGCCGGCGAACGCTACGACCTGTCGGCCGTGGGCCGCATGAAGTTCAACCGTCGTCTGCGCCGTGAAGAGGTCACCGGTTCGGGCGTGCTGACGCACGAGGACATCATCGATGTCATGAAGGAGATCATCGCCATCCGCAACGGCGAAGGCATCACCGATGACATCGATCACCTCGGCAACCGCCGCATCCGTTCGGTGGGTGAAATGGCGGAGAACGTGTTCCGCACCGGGCTGGTCCGTGTCGAGCGCGCGGTGCGCGAACGCCTGGCCCTGGCCGAGGCCGACAACCTCACGCCGCAGGACCTGATCAATGCCAAGCCGGTCTCTGCCGCAGTCAAGGAGTTCTTCGGATCCTCCCAGCTGTCGCAGTTCATGGATCAGAACAATCCGCTGTCCGAGGTCACCCACAAGCGTCGCGTTTCGGCGCTGGGGCCGGGCGGCCTGACGCGCGAGCGCGCCGGTTTCGAAGTGCGCGACGTGCACCCGACGCACTACGGTCGCATCTGCCCGATCGAGACGCCGGAAGGCCCGAACATCGGTCTGATCAACTCGCTGTCGGTGTATGCGCGCACCAACGACTACGGTTTCCTCGAGACGCCGTATCGTCGCGTCATCGACGGCAAGGTCTCGGCCGAGATCGACTATCTGTCGGCGATCGAGGAAGGTCGCTACGTGATCGCGCAGGCGAACTCCGAACTCGACGAGTCCGGCGGCTTCGTCAACGACCTGATCTCCTGCCGCTTCCAGAACGAGTTCTCGCTGCTGGGGCCGGACCAGGTCCAGTACATGGACATTTCGCCGCGCCAGATCGTGTCGGTGGCGGCCGCGCTGATTCCGTTCCTGGAGCACGATGACGCCAACCGCGCCCTGATGGGTTCGAACATGCAACGTCAGGCCGTGCCGACGCTGCGCGCCGACAAGCCGCTGGTCGGCACCGGCATGGAGCGTCGCGTGGCTGTCGACTCCGGCAACGCCATCACCGCGATGCGCGGTGGCGTGGTCGACAAGGTCGACGCCTCGCGCATCGTGATTCGCGTCAACGATGACGAGACCGTCGCCGGTGAAGCCGGCGTCGATATCTACAATCTGATCAAGTACACGCGTTCCAATCAGAACACCTGCATCAACCAGAAGCCGATCGTGGCGCCGGGCGATGTCGTGGCCCGCAAGGACGTGATCGCGGACGGCCCTTCCACCGATATCGGTGAGCTGGCCCTGGGCCAGAACATGCTGATCGCGTTCATGCCCTGGAACGGCTACAACTTCGAGGACTCGATCCTGATTTCGGAGCGGGTGGTCGAAGAGGATCGCTTCACCACGATCCACATCGAGGAGCTGACCTGCGTCGCGCGTGAGACCAAGCTGGGGTCCGAGGAAATTTCCGCGGACATCCCCAACGTCAACGAAGCGGCGCTGCGCAAGCTCGACGAGTCCGGCATCGTCTACATCGGTGCCGAGGTCAAGGCTGCCGACATTCTCGTCGGCAAGGTCACGCCCAAGGGCGAGACCCAGCTGACGCCGGAAGAAAAGCTGCTGCGCGCGATCTTCGGCGAAAAGGCGTCCGACGTGAAGGACACCTCGCTGAAGGTGCCGCCGGGTATGGATGGCACCGTCATCGACGTGCGCGTGTTCACGCGTGAAGGCGTGAAGAAGGACAAGCGCGCGGTCTCGATCGAGGATTCCGAGCTGGCCCAGGTCCGCAAGGATTTGAACGACGAGCTGCGCATCTTCGAGGACGACATCTACGATCGTCTGTCGCGTGTGCTGATCGGCAAGACTGCCGACGGCGGACCGAAGCCGCTGAAGAAGGGCGACGAGGTCAGCGCGGAGTATCTCGAAGGCCTGGAGCGCGATCGCTGGTTCGAGGTTCGTCTCAAGGACGAAGACGCGCAGGTCGCGCTGGAAGTGGCGGCCAAGCAGATCAAGGACATGAAGTCCGAGTTCGAGAAGCGCTTCGAATCCAAGCGCACCAAGATCACCGCGGGCGACGAACTGGCCCCGGGCGTGCTGAAGATGGTCAAGGTCTATCTGGCCGTGAAGCGTCGCATCCAGCCGGGCGACAAGATGGCCGGCCGCCACGGCAACAAGGGCGTGATCTCGCAGATCGTGCCGGTCGAGGACATGCCGCACATGGCCGACGGAACCCCCGTCGACATCGTTCTCAACCCGCTGGGCGTGCCGTCGCGCATGAACATCGGCCAGTTGCTCGAAGTCCATCTGGGCTGGGCGGCCAAGGGCATCGGCCGCAAGATCAACGATATGCTGGAACAGAACAAGGCGGTCGGTGAGCTGCGCAAGTTCCTGGGCGAGGTCTACAAGAGCGAAGGCACGCAGAAGGTCGACCTCGACGAACTCGAGGATGCCGAAGTCGTGACGCTGGCGAAGAATCTCACCGGCGGTCTGCCGGTGGCGACGCCGGTGTTCGACGGCGCTGCCGAGCACGAGATCAAGGCCCTGCTGAAGCTCGCGGGTCTGCCCGAAACCGGGCAGACCACGCTGATCGATGGCCGCAGCGGTGAAGCGTTCTCGCGTACGGTGACCGTGGGCTACATGTACATGCTCAAGCTCAACCACCTCGTCGACGACAAGATGCATGCGCGTTCGACGGGGCCGTACTCGCTCGTGACCCAGCAGCCGCTGGGCGGCAAGGCGCAGTTCGGCGGCCAGCGCTTCGGCGAAATGGAAGTCTGGGCGCTGGAAGCCTATGGCGCGGCCTACACGCTGCAGGAAATGCTCACCGTCAAGTCGGACGACACCAACGGTCGTACGCGCATGTACAAGGCGATCGTCGATGGCGATCACCGCATGCACGCCGGCATGCCGGAATCGTTCAACGTGCTGGTCAAGGAAATCCGTTCGATCGGTCTCAACATCGAGCTGGACCAGTCCAACTAAGCGCGACATTGAATTGAATTCGGACAAGAATTCGGAGTAAGTCATGAAAGAACTGTTCAACCTGCTGAAGAGCTCGCAGGACGATTACGAGGACTTCGACGCGATCAAGATCGGTCTGTCCTCACCGGAAACGATTCGCGCCTGGTCCTTCGGCGAGGTCAAGAAGCCGGAGACGATCAACTACCGCACGTTCAAGCCGGAGCGTGACGGTCTGTTCTGCGCCAAGCTGTTCGGGCCGATCAAGGACTACGAGTGTCTTTGCGGCAAGTACAAGCGCCTCAAGCACCGCGGCGTGGTCTGCGAGAAGTGCGGCGTGGAAGTCACCGTGGCCAAGGTGCGTCGCGAACGCATGGGCCACATCGAACTGGCCTCGCCGGTCGCGCACATCTGGTTCCTGAAGTCGCTGCCCTCGCGTATCGGCCTGTTGATGGACATGCCGCTGCGCGCGATCGAACGCGTGCTGTACTTCGAGGCCCACGTGGTGGTCGACGGCGGCCTCACGCCGCTGGAGCGCGGCACCCTGCTGACCGAAGAGGAATACCTCGACGCGGTGGAGAAGTACGGTGATGAATTCGATGCACGCATGGGCGCCGAAGCCGTTCATGACCTCATCAAGCAGATCGACCTGCAGAAGGAAACGGTCAAGCTGCGTGAGGAGATCAACGCCACCGGTTCGGACACCAAGATCAAGAAGCTCGGCAAGCGCCTCAAGCTGATCGAGTACTTCCTGGCGTCGAGCAATCGCCCGGAATGGATGATCCTGACGGTGCTGCCGGTGCTGCCGCCGGACCTGCGTCCGCTGGTGCCGCTGGATGGTGGCCGCTTCGCGACTTCGGATCTCAACGATCTGTACCGCCGCGTCATCAACCGCAACAACCGCCTCAAGCGCCTGCTGGAACTGTCGGCGCCGGACATCATCGTGCGCAACGAAAAGCGCATGCTGCAGGAGTCGGTGGACGCGCTGATCGACAACGGCCGTCGTGGCCGTGCGATCACCGGCACCAACAAGCGCCCGCTCAAGTCGCTGGCCGACATGATCAAGGGCAAGCAGGGCCGCTTCCGCCAGAACCTGCTGGGCAAGCGTGTCGACTACTCCGGCCGTTCGGTCATCGTGGTCGGCCCGACGCTGAAGCTGCACCAGTGCGGCCTGCCCAAGAAGATGGCGCTGGAGCTGTTCAAGCCGTTCGTGTTCTCGCGCCTGCAGCGCCTCGGCCACGCGACCACGATCAAGGCCGCCAAGAAAATGGTCGAGCGTGAAGACGGTCTGGTCTGGGATGTGCTCGAAGAGTGCATCAAGGAGCACCCGGTTCTGCTGAACCGCGCGCCGACGCTGCATCGTCTGGGCATCCAGGCCTTCGAGCCGATCCTGATCGAAGGCAAGGCGATCAACCTGCATCCGCTGGTCTGCACCGCGTTCAACGCCGACTTCGACGGCGACCAGATGGCCGTACACGTGCCGCTGTCGCTCGAAGCGCAGATCGAAGCGCGTGTGCTGATGATGTCGACCAACAACATCCTCTCGCCGGCCAACGGCGATCCGATCATCGTGCCGTCGCAGGACGTTGTTCTGGGCCTGTACTGGATGACGCGTGATCGCATCAACGCCCCAGGTGAGGGCATGGTCTTCGCGGACGTGTCCGAAGTGCATCGCGCTTATGAGTCCGGTGCCCTGGATCTGCAGGCCAAGATCAAGGTACGTCTGAACGACTACGAGGATCAGCAGGACGACAGCGTCAAGGCGGTGCGTCATATCGTCGACACCACGACCGGTCGTGCCCTGTTGTCGGAAATACTTCCGGAGGGCGTACCGTTTTCCGTGGTCAACAAGACGCTGACCAAGAAGCAGGTCTCCGGCGTCATCAACTACGTGTATCGCCGCTGCGGAACCAAGGATTCGGTCATCTTCGCCGATCAGCTGATGTACACCGGCTTCCGCATGTCGACCAAGGCCGGCGTCTCGTTCTGCATCGACGACATGGTCGTGCCGGACGAGAAGGTCAAGGTTCTGTCCGAGGCCGAGGACAAGGTCAAGGAGATCAACGAGGAGTACTCGCAGGGTCTGACCACGGCCGGTGAACGCTACAACCGCGTCGTCGACGTATGGTCACGCGCCAATGACGACGTGTCACGGGCGATGATGACGCGTATCGGCTCCGAGTCGGTGGTGGATCGTGACGGCAAGGAAGTCAAGCAGCCGAGCTTCAACTCGGTGTTCATCATGGCCGACTCCGGTGCGCGTGGCTCGCAGGCGCAGATTCGTCAGCTGGCCGGCATGCGTGGCCTGATGGCCAAGCCGGACGGCTCGATCATCGAAACGCCGATCACCGCGAACTTCCGCGAAGGCCTCAACGTTCTGCAGTACTTCATCTCGACCCACGGCGCTCGTAAGGGCCTGGCCGATACGGCGTTGAAGACCGCGAACTCGGGCTACCTGACGCGTCGTCTGGTCGACGTCGCCCAGGACGTGGTGGTGACGGCAGAAGATTGCGAAACCGAGCACGGCCTGCAGATGACGCCGATCGTCGAGGGGGGAGACATTCTCGAGCCGCTGCGCGATCGCGTGCTCGGCCGCGTTACGCTGGGCCCGATCTACAAGCCCGGCACCGACGAGGTTCTGGTCGACACCGGCGTGATGCTCGACGAAAAGCTCTGCGACATCATCGAACGCAACAGCGTCGACGAGGTCTGGGTGCGCTCGCCGATCACCTGCGAGCTGCCGTTCGGTATCTGCGGCAAGTGCTATGGCCGCGACCTGGCGCGTGGCCATGTCGTCAACATCGGCGAGTCGGTGGGCGTCATCGCCGCTCAGTCGATCGGCGAACCGGGCACGCAGTTGACCATGCGTACCTTCCACGTCGGCGGCGCGGCTTCGCGTGCGGCTGCGGCGGATGGCGCGGACGTGCGTGCCAGCGGCACGATCAAGCTGCACAACGTCAAGACCGTCAAGAACCGCGACGGCAACCTCGTCGCGGTATCGCGTTCCGGTGAAATCGGCGTGATCGCGGCCGATGGTCGCGAGCGTGAGCGCTACAAGATTCCGTACGGTGCGACGATTCTGGTGTTCGACGGCGAAGAGGTGAAACCGGGCCAGCGTGTCGCCAAATGGGATCCGCATACCCACCCCATCGTCACCGAGCTGGCCGGTACCGTACGCCTGCTCGATTTCGAGGAAGGCGTCAGCGTGCACCGCGAAGAGGACCCCGTCACCGGTGTGTCGACCCTGGTCGTCACCGAAGGCAAGGGCCGCTCGGCCGGACGCGATCTGCGGCCGACGATTCAGTTGCTCGATGAGAGCGGCGAGGAAATGTGCTTCCCGGGCACCGACATTCCAGCGAACTACTCGCTGCCGCCGAAGGCGGTCGTGGGCGTCGAGGACGGAGCCAGGCTCGGCGTCGGCGACATCATCGCCCGTCTGCCTCAGGAAGCCTCCAAGTCGCGTGACATCACCGGCGGTCTGCCGCGTGTGGCCGACCTGTTCGAGGCGCGCAAGCCCAAGGACCCGGCGGTGTTGGCCGAGGCATCGGGCACGGTCAAGTTCGGCAGCCCGACCAAGGGCAAGACCCGCCTGAAGATCGTCAAGTCCGACGGCGACGAGGTCGAACTGCTGATTCCGAAGTGGCGGCAGATCGGGGTGTTCGAAGGCGAGCACGTCGAGCAGGGCGAAATCATCTCCGACGGCGAGCCGAGCCCGCACGACATTCTGCGGCTGCAGGGCGTGACCGCGCTGGCGAACTATCTGGTGAAGGAAATCCAGGACGTCTACCGCCTGCAGGGTGTGAAGATCAACGACAAGCACATCGAGACGATCATTCGTCAGATGCTGCGCAAGGTCGAGGTCACGCAGGTCGGTGACGCGCGCTTCCTGCAGGGCGAGCAGGTCGAGATGTTCCAGGTCAACAGCGAGAACCGGAAGATGAAGGCCGACGGCCTGGCGGGCGCCAAGTTCAATCGCCTGCTGCTGGGCATCACCAAGGCCAGCCTGTCGACCGAGTCGTTCATCTCGGCAGCCTCGTTCCAGGAAACCACCCGCGTTCTGACGGAAGCCTCGGTGCGTGGTTCGCGCGACGAACTGCGTGGACTCAAGGAAAACGTCATCGTCGGTCGCCTGATACCGGCCGGTACCGGTCTGGCGTTCCACGAGCAGCGCCGGCGCGCCAAGGGCGGCAGTTTCCTTGCCGATCTGCAACGCACCAGCAGCATGTCCGGAGCCTTCGACGCGGTCGGTGGCGAAGCGCCGATCCGCGACACCGGCATGACCGTGGACGCGGACAGCGGTGATGTGGCAGATGCGGACAGCGGAGAGTCCGAGGGCAGCGAGGAATAAGTCAGCCTCAAGAAAAACGGCGCCTCGGCGCCGTTTTTTTTGATCTTCTTTTGAGGGCGACGGTAACGGTGTGCCGCCACCGCTTTGAGTGCTGCTGGCGCGCTGCGGACGTTCAGGCGGCGACGCTGGGTAACCAGCGCGTGGCGAACTCCTCCGCCGGAATCGCTCGGCCGTAGAGATAGTCCTGTGCGTAGCGACAGCCGAGAGACTGCAGGCTGCCGTGCTGGATTTCGGTTTCCACGCCCTCGGCGATACGTCCACGTCGAGGCTGTCGCCCAGCGCCAGAATCGCGCGCACCATTCCGGCCGCCCTCGTGTCCGGCAAATCCGCCACGAACGAGTGATCGACCTTGAGCCGGTCCAGCGGAAGATCACGCAGTCGTCCCAGCGATGAAAAGCCGGTGCCAACGTCGTCGACCGAGAAGCGCACACCTTCGCCGCGCAGGCGGCGCACCGCCTGCCAGCCGGCATCCTGCGTGTTGGCGGCGATCGCCTCGATCAGCCCCAGTTCCTGGTTGAGCCCGGCTTCATGAGCCAGCGGCATGAAGGTGGAGGGCGGAATCCATTTGCCACCGCGCCGCCAGCGCAGCAGCGCTTCGGCGCCGACAATTTCGCGCGTACGCACCGTGACCTGTGCTTGGTAGTGGCACACCAGGGTGCCGTTACTGAAGGCCGCGCGCAGATCGGCGACCAAGGAAACCCGTTCGCTCGCGAGCAGATTGATGCCGCTGTCGTATCGGCGGAAACGTCCGGCCCGCGCGCGCTTGGATTCGATCATCGTGGAATTCGCGTGCTCGAACAGGGCGGCTGCGTCTGACCGCCGCCCTTGTCACGACCTTCGAGCAGGCCTGCGGGCGCCTGAGCTGGTATGCCACCCGCTGGCAGATCGAGGTGTATCACCGCACGCTCAAAAGCGGCTGCAAGATCGAAGAGCGCCAACTCGGTAGCGCCGTCCGGCTTCAAGCCTGCCTGACCATCGAACCTGGTCGTCGCCTTGCGTGTCTTGCATCTGACCAAGCTCGGTCGCGATGTCCCCGAGATGCCGTGCAGCGTCTATTTCGAACAGGGCCCGTGGAAAGCTCTGGTGGCCTACCACAGCCAGAGCCCCGAGCCGCCCGAGACCGAGCCCAGCTTGCATGAGGCCACGCGCATAGTGGCTGCGCTGGGCGGCTTCCTCGGCCGCAAAGGCGACGGCGAACCCGGCACGAAATCCCTCTGGGGCGGCCTGCAGCGACTCGACGACCTCACCAATATGTACCGCGTCTTCAGCCGTAGCCGTGCCCCTCCCCGTGTTCAGCAAACTTATGGGCAAAAGTCAGGGCAAGTGGGCCAGGGTAGCTCGGCATCACGCGGCGCGTGATTCACGTTAGTCGATGAGCGCCAACAGATGCGCGGTCACAGCCAACTGCAGCAGCCAGTCGGCGGCAAGTCCAGCCAGCAACAGCGCCGAACCGACCAGCACCAGGCTCAAGCGAATGCTGCCGCCCAGCACCGCGACGGCACTCCGGGTACTGCCAAAGTAGACCGTGCCGATCGGCCTCAGGTAGTAGAACAGCGAAATCACGGTATTGATGACGGCGGCCACAGCCAGCCAGGCGTAGCCGCCGTCGATCGCCACCGAGAACAGCAGCAGCTTGCCGACGAAGCCCACCAGCGGCGGAATGCCGGTCAGCGACAGCAGACTGACGACCAGCACCAATGCCGCCATCGGCCGTATCGCGCCCAGGCCGGCGTAATCGACCAGCCGCGTGCGCCCGCGCAGCTCGGCCACGACGGCGAAGGCGGCGAGATTGGCCAGCGCATAGCCCAGCAGGAAGTAGAGCAGGGCCGCTTCGGCCCGCGGCGAAAGTCCGACCAGTGCCACGGCCACCAGCGCATAGCCGGACTGCGAGACCGAAGACCAGCCGAGCAGCCGCCGCAGGTCGTCCTGCCACAGCGCGGCGAGATTGCCCAGGCTCATCGTCAGCAGTGCCAGTACCGCGACCAGCGGCCGCAAGTCCAGGGTTTCGACCGGGAACAATCCGACCAGCCGCGCCAATGCCACCGCAGCGCCGACTTTCGGCACCACGGTGAGAAACGCCGCAGCCGGCACCGGCGCGCCTTCGGCGACGTCCGGCAGCCAGGCGTGCAGCGGAAAGGCCGCCAGCTTGAAGGCGATGCCGAGTACGCACAGGCCGGCGCCGATCAGCAGCAGCGGAGAGGCTTCCGCGCCGGCAAGAGCCGTCGCCATCGCGTCGTAGCGCGTCGTGCCGAGCAGGCCGAACAGCAGCGTCACACCGACCATCAGCAGCGCATTGGCGAAGGCGCCGATCAGGAAATACTTCATGCCGGCCTCGACCGAGATCGACCAGTCGCGGTGGTAAGCCGCCAGCGTGTAGCCAGTCACCGAGGACAGCAGCACCGCAAGGCTGAGCTGCAGCAGGTCCGCGGCACCGGCCAGCATCATGGCGCCCAGCGCGGACAACAGCAGCAGACTGTAGAACTCGCCGTGGCGACGGTCGTCGGCCAGCCAGCGCGGCGCCAGCAGCACACACAGGCCGCTGGCCAGAACGATCAGCAGACGCGCCTGCACGGCGATGCCGTCCAGCGCCCAGCTTCCGGAGAAGCCGAGCCGCGGTGGCGTCGTCAGCTGCTGTGCACCAAGCAGCAGCGCGGCGAGCACGCCGAGCAGCGCGATGCCGGCACACAGTGGCTGCCGCGACTGCGGCAGGAAGGCCGCCGCCAGCAGCGCCGCCACCGCCGCCAGCGCCAGCGCGATCTCGGGGCCGACGTCACCGATCGGCATCGTCAGCCGCCGACGATCATGGCCGCTGCGCGTTCGATCGGCAGCAGCAGCCAGGCGGGATAGACACCGATCAGCAGCACCAGCGCCAGCAATACCGTCAGCACGGCCAGTTCCACCCCGCGCAGGTCCGCAAACGCCGGCTGGCCCTGCGGCGCCGTCCCGAAGAACAGCCGCTGCACCATCTGCAGGAACAACGCGGCCGTCACCAGGACGCCGAGCAGCGCGATCGCCGCCATCCACGGATGCAGCACGAAGGTGCCGGCGAAGATCTGGAATTCGGCGACGAAGCCGGCCAGACCCGGCAGGCCGAGGCTGGCGAAGGCGGCGACGATGAAGGCCGCCGCAAGCTTCGGCGCATTGCCGGCAAGTCCGCCGTAGTGAGCCATTTCATAGTCCTGACGGCGCTGCCAGAAGACGCCCGTCATGAAGAACAGCGAACCGGTGATCAGACCGTGCGCGAGCATCTCGACCACGGCGCCGCTCAGGGCCAGCTGCCGCGCGGGGGTTTCCCCGGCCCGCATGGAACCGGCGGCCGCGATGCCGAGCACGGAGTAACCCATGTGGTTGATCGAGGTGTAGGCGATGCGCTGCTTGAGATTGCTCTGCGCCAGGGCCACCAGTGCGCCCCAGAGGATCGAGGCCAGCGCCAGCGCCGCCAGCCACGGCGCGTGGCGGGCAAAGGTTTCGCCCATCATCGACAGCGGGATGCGGATCAGCCCGTAGCCCCCCATCTTCAGCAGCACGCCGGCAAGTATCGCCGAGGCCGGAGCCGGCGCCTGCACGTGCGCCGGCGGCAGCCAGGTGTGAACCGGAAACAGCGGCGTCTTCACCGCAAAGCCGAAGACGAAGCCGAGCAGCACCAGGGTCGCGCGCAGGCCGCCGCCGTCGAGCGGCTGGCGCTCGATCAGCACCCGCATGTCGAAGCTCAGCGGCGCATCGCCCAGCGTCAGACCGAGGATCGCGAGCAGGATCGCCAGTGAGCCGGCAAGCGTGTAGAGGAAGAACTTCAGCGCCGCGCGTGGGGCATCGTCGTGGCCCCAGCGTCCGATCAGGAAATACATGCCGACCAGGCTGAGGTCGAAGAACACGTAGAACAGCAGCAGGTCCAGCGCGAGGAACACGCCCAGCGAGACGCCCTGCAGGAACAGCAGCCAGGCATACCAGTGCCGGGCCCGCGCACCGAGCACCTGCGGCCAGGCCAGCGCGGCGACGAACAGCAGTGCGCTCATCGCGGCCAGGCTCAGCGAGATGCCGTCCACGCCGAGGCGCCAGCCGACGCCGAGCGAGGCGATCCACGGCAGGTCGACCACGTGCTGGAACGCCGGTGCGCCGGCGCTGCCGTCGAAACCCACCCAGGCGGCGGCGAGCAGCAGCAGCGGAACCAGGCCGAACGGCAGCGCGCACAGACGCGCCCGCCGCGCATCCAGCCGCGTGCCGGAGGCCAGAACCAGAGCGCCGAACAGCGGGACGAGGATCGTCAGCGTCAACATCGTCAGCTCCCGAGGATGAGCATCGCACCGAGCAGGGCCGCGGCGACAACGATCAGGCTGTAGTACTGGTGTGCAAGACCGCCCTGCAGGCGCGGCGCGATGCGACCGCCGAAGCTGACCAGGCGCGCCACGCTTGCGGGCGCCCCGTCGCTGAGGCGCTCGCCAGGTCCGGCGCCCAGGCGCGCACAGGCGCGGGCCAGCCCTGCGGCGCCGCGCGCGCCCCGCTCCACCGCGCGCGCATCGAAGCGGGCAAAGCCGCGCGCAGCCCGCAGGCCGAATGCGGCGATGCCGCGCACCGGGGCGTCGAGCAGCCCCTCGTCGACCCGGCGGCAGGTCTGCGACAGGGCCGTCACCGGCCCCACGAACAGGCGTTCGATCAGGCGCGGCAGGCCCAGCCATTCCGCCGCTGCGGTGGGCGCGAGCCAGCGGCGCGCCGAGATGGCGCCGAGCGCGAGGCCGGCCAGCACGAACAGCAGAGACAGCAGCTGCTCGCCAGGCGGCGAAGCGGGGATCTCGCCGGCGAGTACGATCGCGATGCGGTCGCGTAGCGGCGCCAGCCACAGCACGCCCAGCAGCAGGCAGGCCAATGCCAGCGTGCCGATGGCGGCGCATTCTGCGGTGCCGGGCGCGCGGCCGCGCGTATCCGTGCCGGTGCCGCGGCCAAAGGCGAGCCACTGGAAGCGCAGCGCGTAGGCAGCGCTGAGGCCGCCGGCCAGCATCGCCAGCAGCGCCGGCGCCGGGCCGCGATGCGCTACCGCGCCGGCGATGGCCTCCTTGCTCCAGCCGCCGCCGAGCGGCGGCAGGCCGGCCAGCGCCAGCGCGGCGACGGCGCTGAATGCCGCCACCGCCGGCATGCTGCGGCCGAGGCGCAGCCGCGGCAGCTCGTAGTGCCCGGCGCGCTCGCCGGCCGTGCCGGCGGCGAGGAACAGCGGCGCCTTGAACGCGGCGTGCGTCAGCAGGTGCAGCAGCGCCACCAGCGGATAGCCGGCGCCGACCGCCGCGAACATCAGGCCGAAATGGGCCGAGGTCGATGCCGCCAGCAGTTTCTTCGCGTGCGTCTGCAGCAGCGCGACCAGGCCACCGCAGAGCGCGGTGGCAAGGCCGAGCACCATCGTCGCGGCGCCAAACCACGCCAGCGCGGCGAACGCCGGCTGCAGCCGGACCAGCAGCCAGGCGCCGGCCGCAACCATGGCTGCGGCATGCAGCAGCGCCGAGACCGAAGTCGGCCCTGCCATCGCGCGGAACAGCCACGGCGAGAACGGCAGCTGGCCCGATTTGGCGGCGGCGGCCATCAGTACACCGGCTGCGACCAGAACGAGCAGCGATGGTGGCAGGTCCACAAGCGCGGCATAGTCGAACGAACCACTGCCGGCATAGGCCGCCATCACGGCAACGAACAGGCCGAGGTCGCCGGCCCGCGTGATAACGAAGGCGTAGCTGCCGGCGGCGCCGGCTTCCGGCGCCTGCCAGCGATGCGCGATCAGCGCCCAGGAACAGGCACCGACGAGTTCCCAGGCGATCAGCAATGTCAGCAGGTCGGCGGCGATGAGCAGCAGCTCCATCCCGGCGCAGAAAAGCAGCAGCAGCCCGATCAGACGGCGCAGGCCGGCGGCGTGCTCGTGGGCCGCGGCGTAGACGCAGACCGGCAGCGCCACCGCGGGCACCAAAACAGCCATGACGCTGGCCTGCGGCGGCATCCCGGCGCGGAGCTGCAGGGCGCCGCTCCAGGCCAGCGTCGCCTCCTGCCCGGCAGCCGCCGCGGCCAGCGCCAGCGTCGCGGCCAGCGCCAGCGCCGCCACGGCGCCAAGGTAACCGCGATGCGCCGGCCCCGGCAGCACGGCCAAACCGGCAACGGCCGGCAACAGCGGCAACAGCCAGGGCGTCATCGCCGGAGCGTGCCGAGGCTGTCGACGGTGTCGATCTGGCGCCGCCGGAACAGGGCCGCGACCAGCGCGAAGCCGATCGCCATCTCCACCGCCATCACCGCCATCACCACGATCGCCAGCAACTGGCCCTTCGGGCTGCCGGCGGCGGCCATCGACCAAAAGCCGATGGCCGCCAGCAGCACACCGTTGAGCATCAGCTCCAGACCCATCATCAGCATGACGAAGGACTGCTGCGACAGTGCACCGTACAGGCCGATGCCGATCAGCGCTGCGGCGACGATGAGGACCAGCGCCAGCGTCACGGCGCGTCTCCGTGGCGGTCTTCGCCCTGCTCGTTCCGCGGCCGGCGCCCGGCCGGTTCACCGCCCGGCTCCAGACCCGGCGGCCGCGCCCCCGCGTCCGCCGGCCCGTAGCGGCCGTTGCGGCTGGACAGCACCACCGTGCCGATCATCGCCGCCAGCAGCGTCAGGCCGGCGGTCTCGAAGCTCAGCATCGACGGTCCCAGCAGTTCCGTACCAAGATCGCGGATCACCGGCCGCGCGGGATCGACCGGCCGCTCCGGAAGATCGCTGAACAGCACCGCGAGGCTCAAGCCGGCGAAGACGGCGATGCCGGCCAGCGCGGCGAAGCGCTGCTGGTGGACCATCGACATCGGGTTGAGGCCGGCCGGATTCATCATGAAGGCGACCATGAACAGCGCCATCACCATCATCTCCACGGCCATCATGAAAATCGTCGCCAAGCCCAGGTACGGGGCCGACAGCAGCAGCATGATCGCGCCGACGGCGAAGAACGAAAGCATCAGCAGGAAGGACGCGCGCACCATGCTGTCGGTGCGGAACACGCGCCAGCCGCAGAGCACGGCGACGGACGCCAGCACGGCGAAGGCGAGGTCCGCGGCGCTCATCGCAGCGCCCCCAGGCCGGCGACCAGCAGATCGACGAAGGCCAGCGGCATGAGCACGACCCACAGCAGCGTCATCATCCGCGCCGGCGGCGTGCGGGCCAGCGTCCGCTCCAGCGCCAGCACCAGCAGCAGCACGGCCGCAGACTTGAGCAGCAACCACAGCGGCGGTGGCAGCAGCGGCCCGAGGTAGCCGCCGAGAAAGGCGCTCGCCGCCACCGCCGAGAACGAAACCAGCATCGCCAGCTTGGCGACCCGCCAGCCCAGGCGCGCGCGGCCTGAGGCTTCGGCCTGAGTGCCGCCGGCGAGGTCGGTCGAGTCGCCGTAATCGAACGGCCCGCGCAAGCTCAGCGTCAGTCCGAGCAGCAGGAACAGCGGCAGCCCCAGCGGCTGGCGCAGCAGATTCCAGCCGTCGCGCTGGGATTCGACGATGGCCGGCAGCGACAGCGATTCGGCCGGCAGCGCCGCGCCGATCAGCACGAACATGCTCAGCAGCATCGTCGGCAGGCCGACCGCGACGTAGCGATAGGCGCCGATCAACGGCAGCGGGGCATTGGCCGACCATCCGTGCAGGAACACCGCGACCACTGTCAGCGCCTCGCAGGCGCCCCACAGCACGATGCCGGCATCCGGACGCGCTACAACGAGTTCCGGCGCCAGCGGCACCACGGACAGGCCGATCACGGCCAGCGCGAAGTACAGCAGCGGCGCCAGCGCCAGGTTCAGGGCGTCGGGCCGCTCGGTGGGGACACGCTGTTGCAGCAGCAGGCGCGCCGAGTCACAGGCCATCGCCAGCGGCGAACCGCCCTGCAGCAGCCGCGCGGCGGCGGCGGCGGCGAAAACCATGCCGAGCAGCAACACCGCAAGGCTTGCGGCAGCGGCCATCAGGCAGCCTCCGCCGGGGCGCCAGCCACCACGGACGGACCGGCTATGCGCAGCAGCGCCGGACTGTCGTAGCTGTTGATCAGCAGCAGCGCCTCGTGCCATTCCAGGCCCGGCAGCTGTCCGAGCAGCGGCGCGGCGTCTTCGCCTGACGCGGGCGTTCCGGAGAGGGCGCAGACGAGACGTTCGCGCACGCCGCCGAGCCGCGGCGGGATCGCCAGCAGTGCGCCGTGGCGGCGCGCGCGGCGCAGCAGGGCCGGGCCGTCGCCGGCCATGCCGGCCGCAGCGCGACGCGCCAGCTGCGGCAGTCCGAGCAGCTCCAGCAGGCGCGCGGCGAGGCGCAGCCCGGCGCCTGGCCCGGGGTCCGGCCAGGGCGGCGACAGGACCCGCGCATGTTGGATGACATCGCCCTGCAGTTCGAATTCCAGAGCAAGGCCCGGTGGCAGCAGCGGGAAGAACGGGCCGAGGCTCAGCTTGAGCGCGTCGAGCATCAGGCCGTCGCGGTGCTCCTTGCCCATCATCGGCATTGGCCGGCCGTAAGGCCTGCCGCCCATCATGCCTTCACCGCCCTGGCCATGCGAACCCTTGCCCTGCCACGGCGCTGGCGGCTCGTCGGGCAGAGTGTCCGGTTCGGATTCCAGCTCACCGCGAAACAGCCGCTGCTGGATGTCGTGCAGCAGCGGCAGTGGGTCGGCGCCCGCGTCGAGCGCCCAGGCGCGGCCGGGCAGGAAGCCGGGCTCGACGCCCCAGCACAGCGTTGCACGCGGATGCGGCAACTGGTCGTGCAGACGCATCAGCGGCTGCACATCGTGCGCGCGCAGCTCGCCGGCGACCAGCAGGACCGTGGCCTCACGGATGCTGCGCGCCATGCGCAGGCGCGGCGCATGCGCCAGGCGCGCCACACGCGCGGCAGCGCCGCCGCCGATCGCCGGGTAGACAACGGCGTCTGCACGGCCGGCCAGCCTGAGAAGTGCGCCTACTGCCACCGGAACACTCCTTCACGCCACGCATAGAGGATGCCGACCGACAAAATGGCGAGGAACATGCCCATCTCGCCCAGGGCCTTGATCCCTTCGGCAACGTAGACCACGGCCCAGGGATACATGAACATCATCTCCATCTCGAAGGCGATGAACAGAAGGGTCATCGGGTAGTAGCGCAAGTGATAGCGTTGCCAGGCATGCGTGGCCATCGTGCCGCCCCCAAGGAAGGGTGCGCGCTGAGGCCAGCTGGCTCCGCCCGGTTTATGCGGGCTGGCGACAAGGGCGGCCACGACTGCCGTCGACAAGGCGACACAGAGCATGACCGCAAACTGCAGCAATTGATCGTGCGACATCACGTCTTCTCAATAGTTCTGTAAGGAGCCGACGTCTCCCAAGCTGATTGCCATTGGGAACCTCACGGGGTGAAGTCGCGCTGAACTGGGAAGGCTCCCGCCGCGACTCGGAATCGAACGCATCCGGACAGCGGCGCACAGCCCCGCCCTGTCAGCACCTTCTTCGTGCTGCAGCTCCGGCGTATTCGTAGCCGACATGGCAGGGAAATTCGGGGGCGAAAACCTTCGGCAGCCGCAAACCGGTGCTACCAGTTCCGGAGACGCAACGGCAGCTGGCAACGAGGGGTGCCGAGACGATCTGTTTGAAGACGTACCAGGTAGGTCTACGGGTAGATCACAAGAGGGCCGAACCGGTACACAGCGCGTTCCAAACTGTCCGTGATTGCGGGGTAGAACCCCTCAAAAGCGGCGCTGCCAGGTAGTCACCCAAGTTCTCTGGGAAAAGGATCCGACGGCGACCCTTCCCGGATCTGAACCCGAACCGGGCACCGGGACGGCGATCGACATGATCGCTCATGCGCAATTGCGCAGGAAAACAGTCGCAGGGTCTCGGGCTCTGGCATGAATCGGATGCCAGACACCGCTTGCGAAAAATGTGGGCCCGGCGTGGACCCGGCCCAAACACAAAGGGCCTGTATCTCTGCAGGCCCTTGATTCTTTGGTGGAGCGGGTTACGGTGACAGCTTACTGTATCCCCTGCTCGGTCCGAACCAATTCGTGCGTTTTGTATACCGTCACCGTACCCCCCAAAGACGGATTTCTTGCTCGAACCGTTCAAATAGAATCGGGTGCCCTGGCGAACGCGCCTGCGTACTGGCACGACAAAGCGAATCGCATGGCAATTGGCCCAAGCGATGCAAGAATGCAAGCTGAGCAAAACGCGCATGGCCGAACTGCTCCATACCAGCCGTACGCAGGTCAATCGTCTGCTCAATCCAGCGGAAGGAAACGTCACACTGGAAACCCTTCAACGCGCGGCCGACGCCGTGGGCCGGAAACTGCGTCTGGAACTGGTTTGACCCAGGGCAGCAAGAAACCACGGCCCGCCGTCGCATTTGGGCGTTTACGCGCAGTGGCGTGGCCGTCATGCCAAGCTGGTAGGCGGGCTTGAAATGCTCAAGGATGACGCGCCACGAACTGTCGTCCCTCGCGCTTCCCCGGTGGCATTCATCGACGATGATGAGGTCGAAGAAGTCCGGCGGATAATCGCGGAAAAGCCCGGCGCGGCGCTCGTCCTCGGCAAGCGCCTGATAGATGGCGAAATACATTTCCCGGCTTTTGACGATCTCGCCGGATTCGATCTTGTGGCGCGCGTCCCCGAAGGGGGTAAAGGTCTTGTCCTTCGGGTCGTCGATGAGGATGTTGCGGTCGGCGAGGAACAGGATGCGCGGCTTGCGATGCTCCCCGGTCCTGTTCCAGCGGCTCGACCAGAGCTTCCAGCAAATCTGGAAGGCCACGATGGTCTTGCCCGTTCCCGTCGCCATGGTGAGAAGCAGGCGCTTCTTCCCGGCAAGGATGGCTTCGACCGCCCGGTTGATGGCGATCTGCTGGTAGTATCTCGGCGCCGTTGGTGGCGTAGGCGTATTTGAGGCCGAGGATTTCCGCATAGTCGCGGGCCTGCTGCACGGCATCGGTCGCGGATTTGTAGCTGGCCTTGGCCTCGACCACGGCTAGCGGAAAGTCCCGCGTGTAGCGCAGCAGATAGTCCACACGTTTGGGCGGCTTGCGGACAAAGCCCTTGCCCACGGGAATGACGCGGCCGTCCGTGATGGTGCGCTGCTCGGCGATGGAATGGGGTTCGTTATCCCACCCCGCCGATTGCAGCTTGGGCACGACGAATTTCCGGCATGTGTCGGCTTCGTTCGTCATGCTCCCCCGCTGCCCCCCTGTTGTTCTTCTACCTTGCGCTTTATCCAGTTTGCGATTTCCTGCCGCTGGAACCGCCACGATCCGCCGACCTTGAAGCCAGGAATCTTGCCTGCCGAGGCGAGCTTGTAGGCGGTCTTCTCATTGATCTTGAGAAGTTCCGCCACCTCCCGGATCGTCAGGATTTCGTCGCTCATGCGCCCGCCGTGACTCGTGTGGTTGGGGAAGTGTATAGAAGATCGGAGAAAATTAGGGAAGATAGCGGTGGCTGCCTATCCTGAGGTCGAGCAACGGCGGCAGGAACCGGAGCCGCCGCAGCATCATATTGAAAAATCCGCGCTAAAAGCGGATAACGAGATATGATCCGAGTCGAGCGATCAGCCTTGTCCACTTACGCTTCCGGCCTGCTTGCTGCGGGCCGGGGGGTCTTTTCTGCGGATGAAGCGCAGAAGGAGATCGGCATCAGCCGGGGCGCATTCCTCGACGCCGCCGAGCGTTTGCAGAGAGGCGCGGCCAGCTCATCCGGCCCCGGCGCGGCTTCTACGTGGTCGTACCGCCACAGCACGCCACGACGGGAGCGCCGCCGCCTGAGTGGTACATCGACGCCCTCATGCGCCATGAAAAGCGGCCCTATTATGTGGGGCTGCTGGCGGCGGCGGCGGCGGTCCACGGCGCTTCCCATCAGGCCGTCATGGAGTTTCAGGTCGTCACGGACAAACTTCTGCCCGACATCGAGGCCGGACGGACGCGGATCGTCTTTTCCTATCGCAAGGACATGGCGGCGGTGTCGTCGGGGGTCGAGGATCGCAAGACGCAATCGGGCTATATGAAGCTGTCCTCGCCGGAGCTGACGGCGCTCGATCTGGTGCGCTACCCGCAATCCGGCGCGGGCCTGGACAACATTGCGACGGTGCTTTCCGAGCTTGCCGAACGGCTGCAACCGGAAAAGCTCGCCTCCCTGTCGGGCGCTTTCGAGAGAGCGGTCGTGCAGCGCCTCGGGCATCTGCTCGGAAGGTTGGGGCACCCGCAGATAGCGGAAGCGATGTTCACGGCGCTATCGGCGCGGGGGCCGCTGCCGTGGGTCGAACTCGATCCCAAACAGGCAGGCGATCCCGATTTGTCGCCGCCGCCATCCGAACGCGATGAACGCTGGCGCGTGATCGTTCGCCGGCCGCCGGAGATCGACGAATGATCCCGCAGGATTACATCACCGCCTGGAGCCGCGTGCACTTGCGGCGCTCGACCTGCCAGGTCCGCATGTCATGTCGCGCCACCGCCGCCTGATGCCGGTTGCACGCTGCCCGATTGCGCCGGAGCGCCGCCTGCATCGCGGTCAGGCGCTGATACAGTTCGCCGCGACAACCGCTGTCTCGATTTCGGGGTCCACTTTAGATCTACAGGCTTGCGCTCCACGGCGACGGCACCAAGGGCCAGATGGGCGTGAAGAACATCGTCAGCTACCTGAACCGCAATCGCATCTTCACCCGCGACGGTGGGCGCTGGGGCATCGGCCAGGTCCACCGCATCCTGACCCGTCGCACCTACATGGGCGAGCACGAGTTCAACAAGCGGTCCAAGAGCAAGGAGTTGAAGCCGGTCAGCGAGATCGTGGTTGTGCCGGTGCACCCGATATCATCGACCGCGACACCTTCGACGCGGTGCAGGCGCTGCTCAAGGCCCGACATCCCACGGTGACGCCCTCCGCCGTCATCAGCGGCCCGACGATGCTCACCGGCCTGATCCACTGCGCCAAGTGCGGCGGAGCCATGACCATCCGCACCGGCTAGGGCGGGCGCTATCGTTACTACGCTTGCTCCATGAAAGCCCGACAGGGACCAACCGCGTGCGAGGGCATGGCCGTGCCGATGGACAAGCTGGACGGTCTTGTCGCCAGCCATCTCGAAGACCGTCTGCTCCAGCCCGAACGACTGGAAACGATCCAGGCCACAGTCCTCGACCGCAGACAGGAACGGTCCGAGCGCCAACGCGAGCATATCGCCGAGCTGAACAGGCGTGCGGCGGAGTCGGAAGCCCGCCTCAAGCGCCTCTACGACGCCATCGAAGCGGGCGTCGCCGATCTGGACGACCCGGCGCTCAAGGACCGCATCGACGGCCTCAAGGCCATTCGCGATCAGGCGAAGGCCGATGCCGAGCGCTCCCAGGCCATGCTTCAGAACTCAGGAAGCAAGGCGGTCACGCCACAGATGTTGAGCAAATTCGCCCGCACCGCACGTCAGCGTATCCGGCTTGAAGGGGGCGGCTACCGCCGCGACCATCTTCCGCGCGTTCGCCCAACGCGTCGAGGTCGCCGAAGGCGAGGTTCGTATCATGGGATCGAAGTCTCGGCTGCTCCAGACGCTTGTGGCGAACGGCGGCGCAAACGCAGTGCCCACTCAGGGACTGAAGTGGCGGAGAGAGAGGGATTACTCGGGTTCTGCGGAACCCTCGCCCTTCGGGCCGCGCTGCGCGCGTTCGATTCGGGCTTTGCCCGAATCGTCGACCCAGGCTTCGATTGTTCGAGGGTTCGAATCCCCGATTGCGCCGCACGACTCAAACGTCGAGTTTCCGGCGATTGCATTTGGCGGAGAGAGAGGGATTACTCGGGTTCTGCGGAACCCTCGCCCTTCGGGCCGCGCTGCGCGCGTTCGATTCGGGCTTTGCCCGAATCGTCGACCCAGGCTTCGATTGTGACCCACGGGATGGTTAGGGGGAAAGCGGGAAGAAGTCGGACGAAGCGGGATGAAGTGGGATCGGCCGAAGAAACAACGAGTTAGAATTTTTCGGCGAAAAATTTTCGTTCGCTTGGTTTGGGGGGCGAACTGAAGCGCGCGCCGTATGGTTTGGGGTCATGCCGCCAATTCGATGAGTCGCTCTATGAAAGAGTCTATCGACTCGCCGTCGGCTAAGTGCCTCGCGTGGACTTGAGCGATTAGGTCCGCAGCGGCCGCCTTCTTCTCCGGGGACAACTGCAGGCCTCGCGATTGCACAAAGCGCTCAAGCGCCAACCAAGCTGATCTAGCTTCCTGATATGCGTCCTGCCGCGCGTGCACAACCGAAGGGGATATCCCGACCTGACCCTCCGCGACGCCAAATGGTGTGGCGTATGAATTCAGCAACGGGGCTCCGCGCTTCGGCTCCTCCCCAGTTGCTAGCCATGCCACGTTGACAGGCGCTGCCTTCGCCAGTTTGACCAGCCGCTGGCGCGATGGATCGGATACGCCATCAGCCCATTTTCGGATTGTTCGTTCCGGTATTCCGGACTTTCGGGCAAGGGCGCCAATGCCGCCCGAATCTTCGATCACCTCCTGGACCCGCTTGGCGAATAGTAGGTAACTGTTCTCGCCTGCAACTGTGACCAGCTCGGCGTCCAGTTCGTCGGCGGTCACTGTATATCCCAAGGCATTGAATCCATGAACAAATAGGCCGATCTATCGGCCGAATCGGTCACATTTAAACAGTGACCGGCCGTTTTGGGCTTGACACCGGCCGAATTGGTCCGCAAAGTTGCCGCCATTACACGCGACAACTCAAAGACCCCATGAAAATAGACAAGCCCCCCAAAGCCGTACTGGCAGACCCGCTCAAACGCCGGGTTTGGGTGATCTACCAACTCAGCCTGCGCCAGCAGTGCCTGGCCGATGTGGCCCGATCGGCCAACGTGGACCGCCGGACGCTTTACCACGTCTTCGTCCGGCCGTATCCGCGGATGGAATACCACGTCGCGCTGTCGGTCGGACTCAAGCCGCAAGAGCTGTTTCCGGAACGATACGACGAGCATGGGATACCAAACGGCCGCCGCCGGACCCGAATTGCCGTTTCGTACAGTCATGGCGGCAAGAATAACCCGGCCAAGGGTCGGCGCAATACGCAGTCCAGCAAAGCGGCCTAGACATGACACGCCGCGACTCCGTCACGCTCGAACTGTTCCAGGTGCCGCAGCCTGCGGCGCCAGTTGAAGCAGGCATGGATTACCGAGCGACGGTGTCGCGCATGGTCAGCGACATGCTGGATGGCGCCGGCACACACCGTGCGGATGTGGCGGCCGAATGCTCCCGACTAGTCGGTAAGGACATCAGCAAATACATGCTGGACGCCTATAGCTCTCCGGCACGCGAGGACTACAACGCGCCCGCGTATCTGATGCCGGCGCTGGAATCGGCCTGCGCCACACACGCCTTTTCCGGCTGGATCGCGGAAGTCCGCGGCGGCCAGCTACTGATCGGCGCCGAAGCTCTGAATGCCGAGCTGGGGCGCCTTGAGCAAATCAAGCACGCGACCGCGGTCCGTATCCGCGATCTCAAGCGTGCGATGGGGGAACACCTATGAAACGTCTGTTCGACGCGCTGCTGCGTCGTTTCGGCCTCGTCCGGGCGTCACAACGCCGGGCGGAGCTGCGCAATTTGCGGGTGCATCTGCAGCTGGCGCTGCGGGTTACCGATCCCGCCCAGTTCATGGGCGCCGCTGCAGGAGGCGGGCAAGAGCCCAGCGCCCCCGACCGAGTCCCGCAGGCGGTGCCCACCTTCCCCCCAGCCGCCGGTTCCCCCCGTACCGGTGGCTCCCTTTCCCCGCGCAGCCCCGCGCGCGGGGCTTTCTATTCAGAGGCATCGGTTCCGCCAAAGCAATGGTTCAACGCGCGCGAATTGGCCGAGCGTTGTTTACCGGGAATGCCGGAAACCGAGCGCGGCATTCAGATCAAGGCAGAGCGCGAACACTGGACGTTTCGCAAACATCGTGGCCTCGGTGGGGGGCGGGACTATCACATCCGCAATTTGCCCTCGTCTGTGCGCGAGGCGCTGCAGTGAAGGCGTGGTTCACGGCGGCCGAGCTGGCTGGCCTGCCTGCGATGCCTGCCACCAAATCTGGAACGATTCGTTTCTTGGAACGAGCCGGTTTGTCGTGGCGAAAGCGCGCTGGTCGCGGCGGCGGCCGCGAGTACAGCCTCGACGCCCTGCCGGCCGAGACCCGCAAGGCCCTGGCCTCGCGCGAAATGCAGCGCAACCGATCCACCCAGCGCGCCGCGTCGGCAGGCGCCGAGGCTGGCATCGCACTGCGCCAGGCGCACACGACCAATCGCGACAGGTCCGGCAGCCTGCAGGCGCAGATCGGATTCACCGGCTGGAAGGCGCAGCGCTTCGAACCCCGCGCCGAGCTATACGTCGCCATCGACGTGTATCGGCGCGCTGCCGCCTGCAACTGGCGCGATGCGATCGCCGCCTACAACGCCGGTCAAATCCCCGTTTCGGAGGCGGTTAAACGGCAGTTTGAATCCATGCCGTACAAGACCTTCGAGAAATGGATCGCCCGCGTGCGCGAGCATGGCTTGGCCGGACTGGCGCCGAAGTACGGCAACCGCCGCGGGACCGGTGCGATTGACTCCCAGCCTGAGCTGCAGGAATTCCTGATCGGGCTGTTGGCCGAATACGGCGCCAACGGCATCACCCACGCCCCCAAGGCCGCCCGAGCGCATTTTCGCGCCCGGCCAGACATCGTGATCCCATCCGTCACCCGCATTCGCGAATGGGCCAAGGCCTACAGCCGCAACAACGCCAGCGCACTGACAAGCGTCACCAATCCGGACGCATGGAAGAACAAGTACATGGCCGCCCCCGGCAAGATGGACGAGTTCATCAAAGCCATCAATCAGTGCTGGGAGCTGGACTCCACACCGTCGGACGTCACCTGCCACGACGGCCGCTACGCACTGATCGGCTGCATCGACGTGTGGCCGCGCCGCATGAAGATTCTGGTGTCGCGCACCAGCACCGCCGAAGCCATCGGGCAGCTATTCCGCCGCTGTGTCCTGGATTGGGGCGTGCCGCAAGAGGTCCACACGGACGGCGGCAAAGACTACGTCTCCAACTATTTCCTACGCGTGCTCGCAGACCTGCAGATCGAGCATCGCGAGTGCACACCGTTCTCGCCCTGGGAGAAGCCCTTCATCGAGCGCGGCCTCGGCACATTCCTCCACAGCCCGATGATCGAATTGCACCCCGCATTCATCGGCCATGACGTGGCGGAGGCCCAGGAACTGCGTGCCCGTCAGACCTTCGCCGAACGGCTGTTCAAGAAGAACGCCACGGTCACGGTCGACCTCACCGGCGCCGAGCTGCAAAAGCTCTGCGACGAGTACTGCGCCTGGTACGAAAACCAACCGCACAGCAGCCTCGGCTGCACGCCGGCGGAAAAGGCGCGCAGCTGGCAAGGGACCGTGCGACGCATCGAGAACGAACGTGCCCTCGACCTGTTGCTGCGCCAGGCGCCCAGCAATGACGGCTGGCGCACCATCACCAAGTCCGGCATCAGCATCGACACCGACGACTACTGGGATGAAGCGATGCGGTACCGGGTGGGCGAGAAGGTCCACTGCCGCTTCGACGAGCAGGACATGGGAAACGTAGTCGTCTACCGCGCGAACCCGGAATCCGGCGCGCTGGAGTTTCTGTGCGTGGCCCGCAATCCGGGACTGGCTGGGATCACCTACGCCCAGTTTGCGGCAGAGCGCCGCCGCATGGTCGACAACGAACTCGCCACCAAGCGGGCCGAGCTGCAGGCCGCCGCTCGCAAGGTCAAGAAGGCCAACGTCATCGGCTCCATCCTGGAACAGGGCCGCGAGGCACGCCAGCACATCGTCGACTTCCCCCACCGCGGCGACGCCTACACCACGCCGGCCCTCGAAGCCGCCGCGCAGGCCGCCCGCGGGCCGCAGGCGCCCGAAGCCGTCATTGACGACCGCACGCGCGAAATCCTGCACCAGATGGAGCGCAAGCCGGCCGACGTGGTGCCGCTGCGCAAGCCCAAGGCCACCAACACCGAAGACGACGTGCAGGCGCGCTTTGCGCGGGCCGCAGAGCTGGAGCGGCGCATCGCCGCCGGCGAGACCGTGGACCCGGCCGCCGCCGGCTGGCTGGGCCGATACCAGACCACCGCTGAATACCGGGGGCACAAGCGTTTCGTGGAGAGCTTCGGCCTGCAGCTGTAGGCCGGGCAAAGAAAAGGCCGCAGAACGCGGCCCAAACCTAGCGAGGTGAAGCATGACTAAAAACGGGATCAACGTACAGGGAGACGCGGTCACAGCCGCCACGACGAACGTCGCGCTGGCCATGCGCGCGCTGGAGCGCGCCATGAACCGCGACCCACACCTGCCGGGGCTGGTGGGTTTCTATGGCCCGGCCGGCCTGGGCAAGAGCTTCGGCGCCGCCTACGCCGCTAACCAGCACCGGGCGTACTACATCGAGATCAAGTCCACCTGGACCAAAAAGAAGCTGCTCGAATCCATCCTGCAGGAAATGCAGATCAAACCGGCGCGGACCATCTACGAAATGGCCGACCAAGCCGCCGAACAGCTCGCCCTGTGTGAACGGCCGCTGATCATCGACCAGTTCGACATTCTCATCGACCGCAGCTCAGTGGAGATCATCCGAGACCTGCACGACGCTGCCGGCTCCGCGCCGATCCTCCTGATCGGCGAAGAAGAAATGGAGAAGAACCTGCGCCGTTGGGAGCGATTCCATTCGCGCATGCTCGAATGGATACCAGCCCAACCCGCCACGCTGGACGACGCCCGCAAGCTACGCGCGCTCTACTGCCCGCACGTCGACGTCGCGGACGACCTACTGCACCACATCCACCAGGTCAGCCGCGGCGGTACCCGCCGCATCTGCATCAACCTGTCGCGCGTGCAGGAATTCGGCATCGCTGCAGACCTCGCGCTGGTCAACCTGCAGGACTGGGGGAACCAGGAGCTGTACACCGGCGAAGCCATCCGCCGGAGGGCCGCCTGATGGCCCGGCAGCCCGTCCATCTGGTCGCCGATGCCAAGCGCCCCCAGGGCCGCGACGTGATCTGGGGCGCCATCCGCAAGCTGCGCCGCTGTACGGTGCAGGATCTGGAGCACGCCACGCGGATCGACGAACAGACCATCCGCAGCTACGTGCAGGGCCTCAAAGCTGCCGGCTACCTCACCGTGGCAGAGCCTGTGAAAAAGGATCACAGGCACGGCGTGCTCAACAGTAGCAGCGAAGTTCTCGCGCTGGTGCGAGACATCGGCGTAGAGGCCCCGCGCGTCACCCGCGCCGGCAAGCCCGTGACGCAAGGCGCCGGCACCGAATCCATGTGGCGTGCCATGCGCATGGTCCAATCCTTCAGCACCCGCGAGCTGGTCACCCTCGCCAGCAGCGGCGGGGCGTCTGTCACGCTCTACACCGCCAAGCGCTACGTCTCCCACCTACACAAGGCGCGCTACCTGCGCATGGTCGACCGCGGCGGCCCAGGCTGCGGCGCTCGCTACGCCCTGGTACCGGCCCGCAACACCGGCCCGCGGCCGCCGCAGGTTCAGCGCATCCACCACGTCTGGGACGCCAACGAGGGCCGCGTGGTCTGGCCGCTGGAGACCCACGCATGAGCACGCAATGGCTGGATACCGCGGTGGCCGCCTGGGGTGAAGGCATGCCGGACTGGGTGCGCGTGCTCGCCACACAGTGCGACGCCAGCTCCCAATCCACCGTCGCCAAGGCGCTGGGCTATTCCGGCGGCATTGTCGGCCCGGTGCTGCGCCGCACCTACACCGCCGGTTACGACGCCGTTGAAGCCCGCGTGCGCGGCGCCTTTCTCGCCGCCACCGTCAGCTGCCCGGTGCTCGGCGAGATGGCCCTGCACGTCTGCCTGCAGCATCAACGCAGCCAGTTTGCCGCCACCAACCCCACCCGCGTGCGGCTCTATCGAGCCTGCCGTGGTGGTTGTCCGCACTCGCGCCTGGGGCGCGACAGGAGCGAGCCATGACCCCCGCCGAGAAGCTGCACGCCCTGCGCGATCAACTGGGCGTGGAATCCCTGAGCCCCCACCTGCATGCGCATCGGCTGGGCCTGCCCAGCTACGAAGTCCGCGCCGTCGACAAACACCAGTGGGGGCAGCGATTCCGGTGGTTCGAAATCGTGGAAACGCGCCCCCGCTTGGCCGACAAGGTGCTGGCCCATACGGACGCCATCATCGGCAGCGGACCAGAACAAGACGCAGAAGCTCTACGCCAACAGCGCAACGCGGATCGCATGGTGGATGGGCTGAGGGCGCGGCGATGAAATCGGCGTTCTTCCTCTACTTGCGCAGTGAATACCGCCAGGGCGAACTGCATCGTGGTGTGCGGCTCATCGAAGCCGGTGCGCGCGGGCAGCCGCGGCGCGTCATCGCCAACCTGCCCGAGATTACGGGCAATGACGCCATCGCTGACCAACGCTTCGCACAAGCGCTGGACGAAGGCCACCGCATGTTGGTTGGGCTGCGGGGGGGGGCGGCATGAGCATTCAAAGAATCCACACATCGCCGCTGGTCAACGAGCTGATCCGGCGCGGATGGCTCGACGAAGCCGATCTCGACAAGGCGGCGCACCCGTTGCTGTCGGTGGACCACCAGACTGGCACGGTAACGGTGGTGGAGGAACGTGACGACGGCAACGGCGTGGCGATCGCCTTGCTGATGATGGGAAGCGCCCTGGTGGGTTTGGTGGCCGGGCTGGTGATCGCCTGGGCGGTGATGTCATGACGTACCTCATCACCGTGACTGCCCATTGCGACGCCGTCCGCAACACGGCGGGGGACGATGTGATCACGATCACCCGCAAGATCGAGATGCCGTTCGTGCCACGAGTCGGCGACAGGCTCGGCTTCGGCGCGGGTGGAGACCCGATGCGCGTCAATGAGGTGTTCTGGCATCCCGAGCACGGCTTCGACATCTGGTTCGACGACGTGACACACCCGAACGAAACGAAGTTGATGCTCGTATCCGGGTGGTGGGAACGATGAACGACAGCACACACACCGCCCGCAATGCACCGCCCGACGTGTGCGAGTTCAACCGCCGCGCCGCCAAGGCCCTGCGCAGCGTGGAATTCCGCGCCGCGCCCGATGGAGGCCAGTCCTTCGACGAACGCTTCGGCGCCGACATCGTCAAGTGGATCGATAACAACGTGTCGCTGACGGACAAGCAGCAGCTCAGCCTGTTCCGCTTGGTGGATCGCTACCACCGCCAGATCTGGGACAAGACTGCGGTCGCGTTTGCTCAGCGAGCGCTGGACGGACGGCGGAGGGCCGAGACATGAACGGGCCGGCCTACGAGATCGGCAAGTACTATCGAGTGCCCACGGTGTACGGCAAGTACTGCGGCATCCTGGCGCACTGGCCCGTGCTCGGACCGCTGCATCGCGACGAGGGCGTGGTCAATTTCCCGTACCTGCATATCCACGTCGACTACCGGTTCGTGCCGCAAGCAGTGCTGAATCGACGGCGCTGCGAATGGCGAAATGGCGACGGCATCATCATGCGCAACGCCCCGCTGATAGTCGATCTGCATGGCAAGCGCTGGGAAGAGTCTGGTGCCATTCAGCCGCAGATCAAGCCACGCCGAATGAAGTGCAAGCGCCAGTGGCCAACGCTGAACTACAGCTTCGCGCGGTGGACGCGGGCGCTCGAAGACGAGCAGCAGTCCAAGCGCATGAAGGCAGGAATCTGCCCGCATCGCGGCGCGGACCTTTCCAATCTGCCGATCGACGCGGACGGCTGCGTTCAGTGCCCGCTGCATGGGCTGCGCTGGCATGTGGAGTCCGGGCGGCTGGTGCGGTGGACGGAGCCCGCCGCATGACCACCTGCATCTGCCCCACCTGCGGCACCTACGGACCCTTGCCGGTGTTCAGCGCCGATCCGGTTGCCCGCCAGTACCAGGCCCAGCTGGCGAAGGTGCCGGCCGGCCTGGGCCCGCTGGTGATGGAATACATGGGGCTGTTCATGCCGCGCAAGCGAGCGCTCACTTGGCCGCGTGCGCTGCGCCTGCTGCAGGAGTTGAGCGCAGCGATCCACGCGCAGTCGATCGAGTACCGCGGCCATACCTACCCGGCGCCGCCGGAGTCCTGGTCTCGCGCGCTGCGGCAGATGCTCGACCACATCGACCGCCTGACGCTGCCGATGGAAAGCCACGGCTACCTGGTGCGCATCCTCGTCGGCCTGCACGAGCGCAGTGAAGACCGCGCGGAACGCGATCGCGATGCCGAGCTGCGCGCCGGGCAGCGCCGCGACAGCGGACCCAACGTGATGATCGGAGTGGCCCGGCAAGTGATCGCAGAGCGCAACGTCATGATGACAAAGGCAGGCAAGCCGCCGCTCAACAAAGACCAGGAAGCGCGCATCTGGCGCGACCACGGCGTGGAGCCGCCGGTATGACGCCCGCCGACTGGACACAGTTCGAGGCACAGCTGGCGCACGCCTACGGCAGCGCACGGCTACGCGTGGACGGCTACGACCTGAGCCTGCAGGTGCAGCGCATCAAGGGGCTGCGCTACGAAATCACGGTCTACGTGAACGGCTGGATGAAGGGCGAATGGCTGACGCAGGATTGCGAGGAACGCCGCCGCTTCCTGCGCCCGGTCACGACGTATTTGCATACGCCCAAAGAGCGGGCACGGATGAAGCAGACCAAGGCGCAGGAGCGGCTGGTGCGGTCGATCGGCATCGACCCCGACAAGAAGGGCACTTACTACGTGCCCTGGTGGACATCCGCCAAAGCGTTGCGCCGGCATCTGATCGCGCACAACGAGTCCATCGAGTGGATCAAGGAGGACGCGACGCCATGACCGACCTCACCCGCGATCTCGTCCTCTGGCACCTGGCAATGCACCGCGGCCGGGACAACGGCGTGCGCGCCTGCGATCTGGTGCGCGAGATCTGCGGCGAGACCTCGCCCGGCCTGGAACGCCAGCTGCGGCACTGCATCGAAGAACTGCGCCTGGACGGGCAGCACATCTGCGGCCACCCGGCCAGCGGCTACTTCGTCGCCGCCACCGCCGAGGAACTGGACCACACCTGCCAATACCTGCATGACCGGGCGATCAAGTCGATCCGCCAAATCGCCCGGATGCGCAAGGTCGCCGAACCCGACCTGCGCGGACAACTGCGGATGACCGAACTGTGAGGACCCCATGACACTGGAAACCATTGAGCTGCAGACCAAGGCCTTCGCCGACGCGCGCGCCGTGCTCGCCGAGCGTGTGCGCGAACTCGACGACGAGCTGACCCGTATCAAGCGCCAGCGCCTGCGCGGCATCAAGGCGGCGATCGCCACTGCCGCCGCGCGCCAGGACGAACTGCAGGCCGCCATCGAAACCGGCCCGGCTCTGTTCGAGGCGCCCAAGACCCGCACCTTTCACGGCATCCGCGTCGGCTACATGAAAGGCCGCGGCGCGCTGCTGTGGGACGACAGCGCCAAGGTCTGCACCTTGATCCGCCGGCACCTGCCAGACATGGCGGACACCCTCATCAAGACCACGGAGAAGCCGCTCAAGGGCGGTTTGAACACCCTTTCGACGGCCGAGCTGCGACGCATCGGCGTGCAGGCCGTGGAGTTGGGCGAATGCGTGGTGATCAAGCCCGTGGACAGTGAGATCGACAAGCTGGTCGATGCGCTGCTCGCATCCGCTCTGGAGGCCGATGCCGAATGAACGCCAGACCCGATGTGCCCGTGTTCCTGACGCAGCAGCCGCCGCCGCGCACAGGCGCCCAGCAAATCCTCCAGGAAGCGATCGACGTGCAGAACGCTCGTGCGGCAACACGCGACACGCCCGGCGGCGAGCGCTCGATGGCCCGCACCGTCGCCATCTTCGCGGCGATGACGGACATCCATCTTTCCGAGGAGGAAGGCTGGATGTTTATGGTCGCGCTCAAGGCGGCCCGCGCCGCGCAGGGCGCCTACAACCGCGACGACTACGTGGACGGCGCCAGCTACCTGTCGCTGGCCGGAGAAAGCGCGGGCCGGGAGCCGAAGCCCAATGAACCGGCAAGCTGACCCACGCCGCCGCGAGCTGGCCCGCATCCACATCCTGGCCGGGCTGCTTGGTCTGGACCGCGACCAATACGAAGCCATGCTGTGGTCCGTGGGCCGTGTGGAATCGTCGGTCCGGCTGGACAGCCAGGGCCGCGCCCAGGTCATCGCGCACCTCGAAGCGCACGCCAAGACGCGAGGCTTGTCGCTGCGCGCCAAACCCCGCCAGCGCCCAGCCGACGGCAAGGCTCGCCTGGTCGCCAAGGTCCGCGCGCTGCTGATCAACGCCACACCGCGTCGCAATGACGCCTACGCCGACGGCATGAGCAAGCGCATGTTCGGCATCGAGAAATTCACATGGTGCGATCCGGGGCAGCTGCACAAGCTGATTGCCGCCCTGCAGATCGACCGCACACGGCGTGAGGAGCGCACGCAATGAGCACCGACCAACAACTCGTGGATGCCGAGACCCGGATCCGCACCATCCTCGCCGAACTCAGCGACGACCACGAACAGATGGCCGTCCTGGCGGACGTCGCCGGCCGCCTGGCCGCCCAGGCCGAGCATGAGACCCAGCGCTGGCAGCGCGTGCACGCCTTTGTCGCCGGCGTGGCGCGCGCCTGTGCCAACGCCGTATTCGACCGCTTCCACCCTCGCGGCATGCACTGATCCGATGGACCCGATCGCCCGCCAGTTCCTGCCGCCCAAGCTGATCGAGATCGCCCAGGTCATCGGCCTGGACGCGGCGCTCAAGCTGTCTGCGGCCTGGCCGGGCATTCGGCTCACCGTGCCCAAAGACATCCGTGCCGATCATCCAATCGCGCTGCACCTCGGCATCGAAGCCGCCCGCAAGCTGGCCAGCATCTACGGCGGCGATACGCTGGTGCCGCCCATGTGCACCCGCTACCACCGCGCGCGCCTCAACGCGCAGATTCTGCAGGCGCTGGAAACGCGCAGCGCCGCCGATGTGGCCCGCGAGTACGGGATCCATCAGTTCTCAATCTACCGGCTCAAAGCCAAGGCGGATCGACAGCGACAGGGGACTTTGTTGTGAGGCATAACGCCAGCTTAAGCCGCAGCCCCGCCGAAGGCGGGGATGTCGGCTTGAAGCGCCTGTTGGGCGCGGAGGATTGAACTTGAACGCAGAGCGGAAAATTGCCCGCCAACTAGCCGAAAAGATGGCCGACGACCGGGCGCATCGAATAGCCACTATGGCAGCGGAAGAACTGATCCGCTGCGAAGGCGTGGCTACCAGCGGAATTGATGAATTTGCGATACCGCAATGTCAGGCCGACGGCCACATGCGTGAGTGCATTGCGCATCTGTGCTGGCACGGCGAAGCGGTGAGCCACGAAACCGATGACGGGTACATCGTGGTCAACATCGGCGATTACACGCTGGAGTCGCTGGCATGACGCCCAACGGACAGCTTAAGCCGTCCGGCGAAGCCGGGTCGGCTTCAAGCGCAAGTTGTGCCGAATAGTTGACAGCCTGAAAAAGGCGGGCGCAACATCCGCGCAGAGGCGTAGAAACCTCTGAAACAGCGGAAAGCCGGTCCCGAAAGACTGGCTTTGTTGTGCCCGACCCATCTTCTATGGTCGGGAGGCGGCGGGAACACAAGACCCGAAAGGGGAATACCGTCGGCCGTCTGTTTCCGGTTTCTACCCTCCCGGCCGCCCCATCGCCCGTAGAAAGGCCGTGGGGCTCCTATCTCGGAAACAGGAGTTCAGACATGCACAACATACCCTCTGTTGTTCAATTCGAAGATATTTCACTGTCGGTGCACAGCCTCAATGGGCAACGGTGGCTGACGGCCACCGAGACGGCGCTCGCGATGGGTTACGCCGACCCTCGCAGCCTTCTCAAAATCTACAGTCGTCATGCAGATGAATTCACGGAGGCCATGACCTGCGTGGTCAATTTGACCACGCAGGGTCAGCGTCGCGACCTCCGAGTATTCAACGCCGACGGCGCGCATCTCCTCGGCATGTTCTCCCACACCCCGCGAGCCAAGGCGTTCCGCCGCTGGGTGCTCGCCGTGCTCAAGGATCGGCCGTCGGTGCCGGCTGGGCCTCCCGTCCGCCCCGGCCAGGTCCAGGCCCTAGCCGAGGCTCGCGAGATCGGTGACCTGCGCGATCAGGTCGCCTCACTCAAAGACGAGCTACTGGAAGCACTGCGCACGCAGATCAGCATCATGCAGAAGCTGCAAGCGCCCAAACGGGTTCCGCTGTCCGAATCCGAACGCGCGCAGATTCTGGCGCTGCGTGCCAGCGGCCTGGGAAACGCGGCGATCGGCAAGCGTATCGGCCGGTCGGACAGTACGGTCGAAAGCTTCATCCGTGGACAACGCACCAAGGGGCTGCTCGCATGAACGCGCCGGCCAACAACCCGCTGGACGAGTTGCATATCACGCAGCATTACCTGCACGTTCTGGCTGATCTTGTGACGCCGGAGCGGGACTTAGGTAGTGTGAACCGCGACGCACTGGCCTGCGTGCTCGACGATCTGATTCGCCGGCAGAATGCGGCCTTGACGAAACTAGGGCTGGAGTAGTTCTGGCGCAAGGGCCGCAATGTGCGGCCCTTGCTTATTTCTGGAATTCGGACATTCGCACCGTTCAGGAATTGCTGGGCCACAAGGACGTGGAAACTACAATGATCTATACGCACGTTCTCAACCGGGGCGTGCGCGGCGTTACGAGCCCGCTGGACCGCTTGCAATAAGGCGGGTGCAAGGCAATCACCGGCCCTGTACGGCTTGCTTCACCTCATGCGCGGCCATGTTCCACGAGCCAAAGCGGGCAATCGCACGGTTGGATATCGGGTCCACGGCTGCTGCGCCGAACTTGTCGCGGTAGTAGAGGACATCTTTGACGCCCTCCACCTCCTGGTTCAGGCAGTGCGCGAGCATCACCGCATCCGTAACGTCTCGCTTGGTCCACTGCCGGTTGCAGTACGGAAACGCCGTATCGCGATAGAACGCTTTGTCGGCATACTGGTCCAGCGAAACGAGATCCGCGTAGGCCTCGCTCTGCTGCTTCATGCAGTAATCAAACATCCGATTGTCCAGCACGCCCCGCTTGGTCCACTTTTCGGAGCAGACCGCCTGCGAATCTGCCCGAAAAGAAGCTCTGCTCTTCAAAAGCTCGCTCGTCGCAGACACTGATACTGCTCTGTGCGGGGTGACGGGAGCCTCAGTTTTGGGTTGCGGTACGGGTGCATCGCACCGCTTGTCGCCATAGGGATGCCACTCCTGATCGATGCCAAAACACTTAGCACCGGCCCATGCTGATGAACTCGCGCAAAAAACCAGGGCGAGCAATACCAAGTGCTTGCGAAACATGTCTTCCCCCGTCTTTCCTCGCAGCGCAAATTGACACAGTCGCGCCCCGCATCGCAACATCCGTTGCAATGATCCGCCCCGGCAGCTAACACCGGTTAGCCTTCGCCACTGCCGGCCCGCCGCACACACTGCGGCCATGACTCCCGGCCTGCCAATCGCCGCCATCGCCGCCCGCCACCACCTGCCGCCCCAGCTGGTGCAGGCGATCGTGCAGGTTGAATCTGGTGGCGACGCCAACGCCATGCGCTGCGAGCCCGCCTATCCCTGGTTGTGGAATGTGCGCAGCGGCGCGCCGCTGCCGGTCTCCAGCGCCACAGCGAGCCGGCGCCTGCCGCCCGCGAGCTTCCCGTCACCGCGCGGCTCCTCCCGACTGACCGAATGGCTGGGCCAGCAAACCAGCTGGGGCGTGATGCAGGTGATGGGTGCCGTGGCGCGTGAGCTGGGCTACGAGGGCCACTTCGCCGGCCTGTGCGATCCGGCCACCGGGCTGGATTACGGCTGCCGCTACTTGGCCCGCCTCGCCGGCCGCTTCCGCCTGCAGCACGGCTGGCCCGGCGTGGTGGCGGCCTACAACGCCGGCAGCCCACGCCTGGATGCACAGGGCCGGTTCGAGAATCAGGTCTACGTGGACAAAGTCGCCCGTGAGGGCGGCTTCCAGGGGCTGGCATGAAGCCCTGGTATCGCTCCTGGACGATCTGGGTCAACGCGCTGGTGCTGATATGCGGGGCGCTGGCAGAGACTCTTCCGATGCTCGAATCCGAGATCCCGCGCGGGGCATTCGTCTGGCTGACGTTCTTGTTGGCGATGGTCAATTTGCTCTTGCGCGGCAAGACCACGCAGCCGATCTGCATGCGCCGGTCGACCGCGGACCGCCCCTATTACCGGCGCGGCGGTGACGCGTGATGCTGGGCCGCGCCATTGCCGGGCTCGCCGGTCTACGCGCCTACGCCATTGGCTTGCTCGTGTGGGTGCTCTGCGCCGTGGCACTGGTGGCTGGCGGCTATCGGTGGGGCTGGACAGCCAAGGCGAACGCCGTGGCCGCGGCGCAGCTCCAGTCCGTGCAGAACGCCGCAGCGGCAGACCGCGAGGCCCGCGCTGCGCAGGCGCGGATCGACCGTACGCAATCCACCGCGCTGGCGGCGGACCGTGCCGAGGCCCGCATCGTCTACCGCACGATTCGTGAGGAGGTGCCCCATGTCGTTACCCAGATCGTCCGCGTCCCGGCCACGCCGGAGGCACCGGCTTGCGAGTGCCCTGATCGCAATGAGTACAGCCGCGGCTTTGTCCGCGTGTGGAACCGCGCCCTCGATCCGGGAGTGCCCGGTACCGCCGGCGGACCTACTGATGCCGCTGGCGGTGCCGATCCCGCTGACGCCGCGGCCGCCGCCGTCTCTACCGGCGACGTGCTCGCCAACCACGTCGACAACGCCGAGCTGTGGTACGACCAGCGCGCCCAGTGCCAGCGGCTGATCGAGTGGCAGCGACAGACCTGCCAGCGCCTCGGCAAAGGGAAAGACTGTGCTTCTTGAAATCGACTTCTGGGCCTTGCTGACGTTCCTGGTGGGGCTGCTGGTGACGTTCATGGGCGGCGCCTGGGGCGTGATCCGCATGACGCAGCACCAGCAGGACCAGACGCTGACGCAGCGCCTGCACGGCATCGAGGGCTCGTTGAACAAGCTGGAAACCAACGCTCGACAGGAGGCCGAGCAATGGCAGCGCGTGGACAAGGAGATTCTCAAGCTGCGCGCCGAGCTGCCGCTGCAATATGTGCGCCGCGAGGACTACGTGCGCGGACAGACGGTGATCGAAAGCAAGCTGGACGCGCTGGCCACCAAGCTGGAAACCGTGCAACTCCGGGGGACTCCATGATCGACCACGCCAAGGTACGGCGCGAGGGTATGCGCTGGACCATCCTGCTCACGCTCAACAACGCCCGTCCTATCGGCTGCCACGAAGAGCTGGTGCTGATGACCGCGCACGCCATGTGGCCGGATGCCACCGCCCTGGAAATCCGGCGCGAGCTGGACTACCTGGAAGACCGCGACCTAGTCGAGCTGCACAAAGACCCCGGCGGCCGCTGGCATGCGGCGCTGACGCGCTACGGCACCGACATCGCTGAATACACCATCGACTGCGAACCGGGCATCGCCCGGCCGGCGAAGTACTGGTAACGGCCGTGCCACCCCGTAGCGGCGTCTCCCAATTGCCCGAGCCTCTGCGCGATGAGCTGAATCGCCGGCTGATCGCGGGATCGTTCTCGGGTTACGAGGCGCTGGCCGACTGGCTGGTCGAACAGCACTGCGAAATCTCGAAGAGCGCATTACATCGCTATGGCCAGAAGTTCGAGGAGCGCATCCGCGCGCTCAAACTCAGCACCGAACAGGCCAAGGCCATCGTCGCGGAGAGCCCGGACGACGAAGGCGCCATGAACGATGCGCTGATGCGGCTCACCCAGGAAAAGCTGTTCGGCGTGTTGATCGACCTGGAGCTGGATCCCGACACGGTGGACTTTCCCAAACTCGCGCGCGCGATCGCGGAGCTGACGCGCGCCTCCGTGCAGCAAAAGAAGTGGCAGCGCGAGGCGCGCGAGCAGGCGCTCAAGGAAGCCGCGCAGCGCGTCGAGCAGGCTGCGACCTCGCAGGGCATGGGCACCGAGCAGGTCCAGTTCTGGCGCCAGCAAGTGCTCGCGGGGATCTGATGGGCACCCTCCAGGCTTTGGGCGACGTGCAGCGCATCGTCGGCTGGGAAGAGCTGCCGGACAGCGTGCGTGCGATCCCGGCGGACTTCGATCCGTCGGCCACCGGCGTGCTGATGCATCACCAAAGCGAATGGATACTGATCGCCGCCCCTATCAAGGTCTGCGACAAGGGCCGCCGAACCGGCATCACCTTTGCCGAGGCTCTGGACGATACCGTCACCGCCGCCAGCAGCCGCGAGGCCGGCGGCGACAATGTCTACTACATCCCAGACGCCAAGGAAAAAGGGCTGGAATTCATCGGCTATTGCGCCAAGTTCGCGCGCGTGATCGCCACCGCACAGGGCCAGGGCGTTTCCGGCATCGAGGAGTTTCTGTTCGAAGATCAGGACGAGCGCGGCAATACCAAGCACATCACGGCCTGGCGCATCCGCTTTGCCAGCGGTTTCTCGGTCGTCGCGCTGTCCTCGCGCCCGGCGGCGATCCGCGGGCTGCAGGGTATCGTCGTCATCGACGAGGCCGCGTTCCATACCGACGTGCAGGCGGTGCTCGACGCCGCCACCGCACTGCTGATCTGGGGCGGCAAGCTGCGCATTATCAGTACCCATAACGGTAAGAAGAACGCCTTCAATCAGCTGTGCAAAGACATCGAAGCCGGGCTGTACGGACCAGATGCCTGGCGCTACACGGCCACGTTCGACGATGCGGTGGCCAACGGCCTGTACGAACGCGTGTGCCTCAAGACCCGCGAAACCCCCACGCCCGAGGGCAAAAAGGCTTGGTATACGCGGGTGCGGCGCGGCTACGGCTCTCGTGTATCCGCCATGCGCGAGGAGCTGGACGCGATCCCGCGCGACGGCGGCGGCAAGGGCATCCCAGGCGTGTGGATCGAGCGTGCGATGTGCGACGGCCGTCCCGTCCTGCGGCTGGCGCTGGACGAATCGTTCATCGAACTGCACGAGGACACGCGCATCGCCTGGTGCGATGACTGGATCGGCGAGCGGCTCAAGCCGCTGATCGAGAGCCTGGATGCGCGGGCGCGCTATGCGATGGGCATGGACTACGCACGCCACCGGCACTTTTCCGTCATCGTGCCTGCGGAGATCGACCGTGTGCTGACGCGCAGCGTGCCCTTCGTGGTGGAGCTGCACAACGTGCCCACGCGGCAACAGGAGCAAATCCTCTGGTCGATGATGGACGGCGTGCCGAACTTCCCGGTGCTGGCGGTGGATGCCACCGGACCCGGCCAAACGATCGCCGAATACACCTGGGATCGCTACGGCGAGGGCCGTGTGCACCAGGTCACGCTGAGCCGTCCCTGGTACGGCGAATGGATGCCCAAGTTCACCGGGGCGTTTGAAGACGGCACCATCCAGATTCCGCTGGACGACAACCTCGACGGCGATCTGCGCATGATCGAAGCGGTGGACGGCATCCAGATGGTGCCCAAGATCGAACGCAAGGATCTGAAGGAACCCGATCTCAAGCGCCACGGCGACTTTGCCATTGCCGGTGCACTGATGTGGTTCGCCAGCCTGCAGAACCCGTATCAGCCAGCCACCTATGAGCCCGTCAGCGCACCCGCTGGCCGTGCCGCCGGCGGCGGTTTCATGCGACCACGAAACAACGACGACGCGCCCGCACATGGCTGGCGCGTCAAAGGGGTGATCTGATGGCCCTATCCCGCATTCTCGGCCCCGACGGGCAGTTCATCGATCTGCGCCAGCTGGAAGAAGACGTCGACCTCGGCGGCCTCACCAGCGTGCGCCAGGTCTGGCACGAGTCGGTCGCGCGTGGGCTGACGCCGGCGCAGCTCGCCGGCGTGCTGGAACGTTCCGCGCAGGGCGACGCGGACGACTACCTCACGCTGGCCGAGGAAATGGAAGAGCGGGACGCGCACTACGCGGCCGTGCTCTCGGTGCGCAAGCGCGCCGTCGTGGGCCTGCCGCGCCTGGTCGAGGCCGCGTCCGAATCGGCCGACCACGTGAAGCACGCCGACTTTGTGCGCCAGGTCATCCGCCGGCCCGCCACCACCGAACTGGTGGCCGATCTGACCGATGGCATCGGCAAGGGCTACTCGGTCTGTTCGATCCGCTGGCTGCGCCAGGCACAGTGGACGCCGGGCGAATACCCGCATATGGATCCGCGCTGGTTCCGCTACGACCGGGATACCGGCCGCGAGCTACGCCTGCTCGACCCCTCCCACACGGATGGCATGCCGCTGCAGCCCTTCGCCTACGTCGTTCACCAGCCGCGCATCAAGACCGGCCTGCAGATCCGCGCCGGCCTGGCGCGCCTGTGCGCCTTCATGTTCCTGTGCAAGTCGTATGCGCTCAAAGATTGGGTGGCCTTCGCCGAAGTGTTCGGCATGCCGCTGCGCATCGGCCGCTACGGGCCGAACGCGAATAACGAGGACAAGGCCGTGCTGCGCCGGGCGCTGTCCTCGATCGGGACCGATGCGGCCGCCATGCTCAGCGACTCGCTGAAGATGGAGTTCCACCAGCTGGGCAACGTCACCGGCGGCGCGGATCTGTACGAGAAGCTCTGCACCTTCGCGGACAAGCAGATCAGCAAGGCGGTGCTCGGCCAGACCGGCACCACGGATACGGAGCCCGGCGGCATCGGCAGCGGCTTTGCCGAGGTCAAGAACGAGATCCGTGGCGACATCCTGGCGGCGGATGCCTTCGACCTGGAAGTCACGCTGAATCGCGATCTGGTGCGGCCCCTGGTGGACCTCAACTTCGGCCCGCAAGAGGAGTATCCGCGCCTCATCCTGCAAATCACCGAGCCCGAGGATGTGAAGGGCATCGCCGACTATCTGAAGGTGATGGTGCCCCTGGGCCTGGAGGTCGAGGAAAAATGGGCGCGCGACAAGATCGGCGCGCCGGAGCCGGCCAAGGGCGCCAAGCTGCTGCGCTCGCCGATGGCGGCGCCCGCCGCCCTGAATCACCACGTTGCCCTCAACGCCGCGCAGCGCGCGCAGGATGCGACGCCGGGGCAGGTGGAGCGCGTGAGCCGTGAAGCGGATGCGCCGCTGGACGGATGGATCGACGCCGCGCGCCGGCTGCTGGACCAGGTGCAGAGCCTGGAGGAATATCGCGACGGCCTGCTGGCGCTGCACGCGCAGATGCCGACGGCGGACTTCCAGGCACTGCTCGGCGATGCCCTGACGGCGGCCGAGCTGGCCGGCCGCTACGACATCCTGGCCGAGGCCGGGCAGGTCCGCTGAGGTGCCCGGCAGCGTCGAACACGGCTCGCTGCCCTTTGGCGAGCAGATCGAGTTCTTTCGCGGCAAGCTCAACCTGCCCACGGCGAGTTGGACCGATATCTTCGACGGCCAGCATGCCCGTGCCTTCGTCGTCGCCGGGGCGATGAAGGATGATCTGCTCACGGATCTACGCGGCGCTGTGGACAAGGTGATCGCCGACGGCGCCACCCTGGAGGATTTCCGCAAGGATTTCGATGCGCTGGTCCAGCGCCACGGCTGGGTCTACAACGGCGGCCGCAACTGGCGTACCCGCGTGATCTACCACACCAATCTGCGCCAGAGCTACAACACCGGGCGCTGGCAACAGCAGCAGCAGGTGATCCGCACGCGGCCGTTCTGGCGCTATCGGCACAGCCCGTTTCAGGAGCACCCGCGTGCCGAACATCAAGCCTGGGACGGTTTGGTGCTGCGCCATGACGACGCCTTCTGGTCGACGCACTACCCGCAAAACGCCTGGGGCTGCGACTGCGATGTCGAAACCCTGTCGGAACGGGACTTGAAACGCCTCGGCAAGGACGGCCCGGACCAGGCGCCAGCGATCGAGTACGAGGAGCGCACGGTGGGCGTGCGCGGCCCCAATCCGCGCACCGTGCGCGTGCCCAAGGGCATCGACCCCGGCTTCGGCTATTCGCCTGGCGAGGCGGCCTACGGCAAACCGTTGGCCGATGAAGTGATGGACGGCTGGCGCGCCCAGGGCGCGCCGGCCTGGGACAAGCTCACGCCCAAGACCTGGATGGAGTTCGACCGGCCGCCGCGCATCCCGCTGGACCCGCCGCGCGTGGGCCTGCAACCGCCTGCGGTCTCGCGCGAGGATCTACTGCGGCGCGTGCGCGAGACCATCGGGGGGCCGGAAAAGGTCTACGACGTGCAGGGCCTACCCGTGGCGATCAACGCCGAGTCGCTGGCCGAGCATATCGACGATTTCGGCCGCGCCGCCTACCTGCCGCTGCTGGATGACACTCTGGCCGACCCCTTCGAAACCTGGGTCTCGTTTGAGCGCCACAAGGCCACCGGCTACGTGGCGCTGCGCGCGCGGGTGATCAAGGGCTTCGACCTGGGCAAGGGCCGGGGTTTACTGCTGGTGGCCAACGCCGTGCGTGGGCGCCTGGAAGGCTGGACCGTCATCCCCACCGGCAACCTGGCTGATCTGCAACGGCAGCGGCAGGGTGAGCTGATCTATGGGAGGCCTGGGTGAAGGCGCGTTGCCTCCCTGCGCGGAGGCCGGCAATCGCCAGGACTGGAACGGGACGCAGCCCTTGTCCTGACGCCGTGAGGCGATCCTAGCATGGCCGGCGCGCGCTACACGATCGAGTTCGACGGCACGCTGGCGTCCAACGCCTTGAGCCGGGCAATGGCGCTGCTCGGCGACATCACGCCGATCATGCGCGACTACGGCGAATACCTGTTGATCTCGCATCGCGATCGCTTCGAGCGGCAGGTGAGCCCGGCCGGCAAGCCCTGGGCGCCCTTGTCGCCCGAGTACCAGGCCCAGAAGAAAAAGAACGCCAGCCGCATCCTGGTGCTGGAAGGCTTCCTTGCCGGTACCCTGCGCTACAACGCCGGGCCGGACGGCCTGGAGTTCGGGACCAACCGGCCCTATGGCGCGGTCATGCAGTATGGCGCCGCGCAAGGCGTGTTCGGCCGCACCCGGCGCGGCGGGCCGATCCCCCGAGGCGACATCCCGGCGCGGCCGTGGCTGGGCCATTCGGCCGCCGATGACCGTGAGCTGGTGGACATCACCCAGGACCATCTGCAGATCGCGATCGACGCCAAGCCCTGAGCGCGCCGCCAGGGCCGCGCGGGGCCGTCCGGCGCGCAACGACACCAAGAATTTCTGTAATCGCCTTACGCGAGCGATTAAAGGCCAATTAAAGGGGTCAGCGCCAGCTTGCGCGGCGTGCGTCCGGTGCTTCATGCTGGTCGGGCGCCACTGATGGGTGCGGCTAACCGCCGTTAGCGTTATCCGCCGCCGGGCGACCGCACACACTGCGGTCCATGCCCCAGACGCGTATTTCCGCCCTGTGTTTCGAGTTGCCAACGGCTGATGCCGCTGGCGCCACGATGACGCTGATTCCCGCCCCGGACGCCGAAGGCAAGGTGCGCGGCGTGGACGGGCGCACGTTCCAGCTCGCCAACCCCGGCGCCGTCATCGCGGCGTGGACCCGGTCGCGGGCGATCACCGAAAACCATGCGCGCGTGCTGGCGGCCCCAAAGGGCGGCCGCGCCCCGGCTTTCGGCTGGATCGAATCCATCCGCGCCGCCGCCGACGGCGGCATCGAGTTCACGCCGGACTGGAATGCGCGCGGTGAAGCAGCCATCAACGGCCGCGATTACCGCTTTCTGTCTCCCGAGTTCGAGCACGACGGCGACGGCAACATCCTGGCCGTGGTCGGCGCCGGCCTCACCAACGATCCCAACTTCCCGCAGCTCGCCCTCAACCGCGAGAACGACGACCCGGAGCACCCCATGTCTTTGAAAGCCATAGCCGCGGCACTCGGCCTGCCCGAAACCGCCGACGAATCCGCCTGCCTGACGGCCATCAACAGCCTCCAGCAGGACAAGCAGACCGCCCTCAACGCGGCGCAGACGCCCGACCCGACGCAGTGGAAACCGGCCGCCGAGCTGAATGCCGCGCTGGCACGCGCCACCACCGCCGAGACCGCGCTCAACGCTGAACGCGCACAGGGCCGCGAGGCCGAGATCGTGGCGCTGGTCGACCAGGCGCAGGCGGACGGCAAGGTGATCCCGGCCACCCGCGAGTACTACCTGGCCAACTGCCGCGCCGATGGCGGGCTCGAACGCTTCAAGGCGGCGCTGGCCGCCATGCCCGTGATCGGCGCGCCGCCGGTCAACCCCGGCGACAAGCCGCCGGCCGGGCAGGCCGGGCAGACCGCGCTCAATGCCGATGAGCAGCTGATCTGCCGGCAGATGGGCGTCACCGAAGAACAGTACCTGGCGGCTCGGGCGTAAGCCCGCACCCCTCACACACGGAGTCACGCAATCATGACTGCAGCCATTCAAGGCCGCGCCACCGCCCGGCGCGAGAACCTGCTCATCAACAAGCCCGTCTCGGGCAGTGCCACGATCTACGCGGGCACGATGTTCGCGCTACTCGCGGCGGACGGCATGGCCGTACCGGCCGGCACCGCAGGCAGCGGCCAGGCACTCGCTGTTGCCCGCTATACCGTGTCCGGCGAAGGTACGGACGGGCTCAATCGTGTGGACGGCGAACGCGGCTGTTTCAAGTTCGCCAATTCCGCCGCCGGCGACGAAATCACCCACGCGCACATCGGCCAGGCCTGCTACGCGGTGGACGACCAGACCGTGGCGCTGACCGATGGCAGTGGCTCACTCTCATTGGCCGGCGCCATCGCCGACGTGGATTCCGATGGCGATGTCTGGGTGCAGATCATGCCCGGCGCCCTCGGTCCCGCAGGTCCGGCCGGCCCCTAAGCCCAGGTTCTCCCTACCCGATTCTCGGAGCGCATCACATGCAGATCAATCAGGCGAATCTTCGCACCCTCAACACCGGCTACAAAGCCGCGTTCCAGCGCGGCATCACGGCCGCCCAGGCGCAGACGCAGTACAGCCGTTTCGCGACGATGGTGCCCAGCGGCACCGCGAGCGAAGAATATGGCTGGCTGGGCAGCTTCCCGAACGTCCGCGAATGGCTCGGTGATCGCGTGGTCCACGGTGTCAAGAGCCACGGCTACACCATCAAAAACAAGGATTGGGAGCTGACGGTTGGCGTGCCGCGCAACGCTGTCGACGACGACCAGCACGGCATCTATGCGCCAATGATGGAAGAAATGGGCCGCTCGGTGGAGGCGCATCCTGATCAGATGGTATTCGGCCTGGTCAAGGATGGCGCAAGCCAGCTGTGCTACGACGGCCAGAACTTCTTCGACACGGATCACCCGGTGCTCGATGCCGCCGGCGGGGTGCAATCCCAGAGCAATTGGGACGACAACTCCGGCGCCGGCACGCCCTGGTATCTGTTGGACCTATCTCGCGCACTGCGGCCGATCATCTTCCAGGACCGCAAAAAGCCCGAGTTCGTGTCCAAGAACCAAGTCACCGACGACAACGTCTTCTGGGCCAAGGAATTCGTCTACGGCGTGGACTGCCGCCGCAACGTGGGTTACGGCTTCTGGCAGCTCGCCTATGGATCCCGCAAGGCGCTGGACGAAACCAACCTCATCGCCGCGTACACCGCCATGACCGAACGCACGGGTGATTTCGGCCGCCCGCTGGGCATCAAGCCCAACGTGCTGCTGGTGCGTCCCGGACAGGAGTTCGCTGCCCGCAAGCTGGTCAGCGCCAGCACGCTGGCCAACGGCGCCGAGAACGTGCTCAAGGGCCTGGTCGAGGTCGTCAGCTCCCCCTGGGTCATCTGATCCGCAGCCATTCCCCCCCCCAGCGAGGCGCATTGACCCGCAGCGGATTCCCCGGATCGGTTGAGGCGAGCGCAGACGAAATCCTGCAGCGGGTGGTCGGGGATGCCCTCGCCGCAGGTCCAACAGGGTCAACACATCATGCCGCAATTCATCCGCATCACCGCCAAGCCCCGCGAAGGCTTTCGCCGCGCCGGGATGCATCACCCCGCGACAGCCGTCGATCACCCGATCGATACCTTGAGCGACGAGGACATCGCTGCGCTCAAGGGCGAACCGCGCCTGATCGTCGAGACGGTCGAGATCGATACACCAGCGCCAGCCAAGAAAGTGCCGGCCAAGAAAGTCGCCCAGACGAAGTAATTCGCAATGAGCTATGCCACGCCAGCCGACTTGATCGCGCGCTTCGAGGCGGACCTCGTCGCTCAGCGTGCGGCACCCGAGGGTCTGCGCGTGACCGGGGACATGCTCAAGGCGGGCATCGCCGGCGAGCTGGGGGACTACAACGCGGAGGAGGTCGCCGCGATCGATGCGGCGATCGCCCGCATCGAAGAGGCACTGTCCGACGCCACGGAGTTCGTCAACACGCACGTCTCGGATCTCTACGCGGTGCCGCTGTCGCCGCTGCCGCTGATGATCGTGCGTAATACCTGCTCGATCGCGCGCTTCTATCTCTGGGGCGACGCCGCGGCCAAGGACGGCGTGGAAGAGCGCGACTACAAGATCGCGGAAAAGACCCTGCAGGCGGTGCGCGACGGCAAGCTCGCACTGGGCAGCGCCACCGCGCCGGCGCCGGCCGCGGAGCATGTCTCCGGCGAGGTCTTCGGGCCGGCGCGGCTGTTCACGCGCGACAGCATGAAGGGCCTGTGAGATGAGCGACTTCCTCGTCCTCGAACAACAGCTCGTGGAGCACCTGGCCGGCCAGGTGGAATTCCAGGGCCGGCCGGTGGACGTGAAGTCCGGCCGCCAGGTGCCGCGCGACAACGCCACCGCCGAGCCGATCCTGCGGGTGCCGGCACTGCTGGTGACCTATGACGGTTATCGCGTGCTGGAAGCGGCCAAGCGCCAGGTGCGCATCGGTCAGGGGTATTCCGTCACCGCCGTGCTCGCCAACCTGCGCGACGGCGAACGCCTGGGCGCGCGGGAGGATGCCTCGATCCTGCTCGACGACGTGATCGGCATGGTCCACGGCTGGGTGCCGCCGTACCAGTCCGGCCGCGCGTTCAAACCGCTCGCCTTGACCGACCCGGCCTACCCGCCGCAGTACGGCGTGCGCAACGCCTATTTCCCTCTTTCATTTACCACCGAGCGCTCGTTGACGGGCGCGCAGCCTGGAGTCACCTCATGAGCGGAATCCTGTGTGCCGGCGATGTCTATTTCGACCGGCTCGACGATGCCGGCCAGTCCACCGGCATCGTCTACTTGTTCGACGCGAAGAAGTTCGCGATCACCGAGCCCACGCAGTCCGTGATCCGCGAGTCGCGCGGGCGCGATGACTACGGCCAAGCCAAGGACGTGGTCTACATCAAGAGCCCCGCCACGCTGGCGATCGAGGCCGACGAGGTCAACGCCGCCGTGCTGGGCCTGGCGCTGATGGGCGATGTGGCCGCGCTGACGCAGGCCGACGGCACGGTCACGGACGCGGTGGTCGGGCTCAAGCTCAACGCCAGCGTGCAGCTGCCGCACGTCAATATCAATGCAGTCGGCGTGGTGCTGACCAATGCCGCCGGCGATGTCACCTATGTCGAGGGCACGGACTATTCGATCAACCGCCGCATGGGCTGGATGCAGGGGCTCAGCGCTGGTGCCGTCGCCACCGACAACAAGCTGAGCTACGCCTACAGCGAGGTCACCGGCAGCACGGTGACGGGCGGCTCCAAACCGGTGATCCGCGGCCGCGTGATCCTGGACGGCATCAACCTGGCCGACCAGTCGCTGGTCATCGTAGACGTGCCGGAAACGCGCCTGGCGCCCACCGGCGAGCTGGACTTTGCCTCCGGCGCCTATGCGCGGGTGGCCCTGTCGGGCTTGCCGCGCACACTGCCGGGCCAGACCGGGCCCTACACCGTCACCCTGCGGGCGGCCTGAGCCATGCCCCGCAAACCGACCACCGGCCCGGACCCGATCGCACCCGAAATCGGCGACACGCCCGGCGATTACGGCGCGCCGCCACCCTTCGACTCCGAGCTGGAGCGCAGCGCGGAGCCGGCTCGGGTGGCGGTGGTGCTGCGCACACCGCACAACCATGCCGGCGTCCAGTACGGCGCCGGCAAGACCATCGAGGTGTCGCCCCAGATCGCCGACTGGCTGCGCCAGCGCGGCGTGATCTGACTCCTTATTTACAGGCCCCTTTGATGGGGCCTAAACACGGGTAGACCGATGCTCAATTTGAACGACATGCTGTTGCTGCTGCGCTTGATCGATGCCTGGTCCTCGCAGCAGCAATCCGGCCATGAGGACTGGAGCGCGCTGCTGCTGGCCCACGGCGAGGATTTGATCCGTCTGGTGGCGCTGATCTGCGACCGCCCGGATGCCGCCACCATGCCGCTGGATGAAGCAGTGGACCTGCTCAATCAGCGCGCGCCGGACTTTATCGACCGCGCGGGCGCCTACCTGGGTGAGAAGGTCTTGCCCGGCGTGGTGCGCTTGCAGGCTTTGTCTACCCAGTTGGACGCCGCGGCGAATCCGACCACCAGCCGCCAGTAAGCCCCGGAGCGCGGCATGGCCAATGCCCTGGAAATGCTGCTGCGCATCGCCCTGCGCAAAGAGGGCGTGGACTCCGGGCTGCGCGAGACCCGCCAGGGCGTGCGCGATCTGGGCGACAGTGCACAAGGCGCCAGCGCCACCACCACGCGGCTCGGCGGTGGCCTCGGCAGCCTGACCAAAACCGCCGCCGGGCTGGCCGCCGGGCTGCTGGGCGGTGCCGGCCTCATCGCAGGGCTCAAGGCGTCGGTCAGCGCCTCCACCGACTTCGGCGGCAAAATCGCCGAAGTCAGCACCCTGCTCGATGACACCAGCGGCCTCGACGCGCTGACCGCCAAGACGCGTGACCTGGCGCGCGAATTCGGCAACGCGCCGACCGAGCAGGCGCAGGCGCTCTACAACATCATTTCCGCCGGCGCATCGGATTCCGCCGACGCCATGCGCCTGCTGACGGACGCCAACAAGCTGGCGTTGGGCGGCGTGACCGACGTCAATACCGCGGCGGACGGCCTGACCTCGATCCTCAACGCCTACGGCATGGAAGCGGGGCAGTCCACGCGCATCAGCGACGGCCTGTTCGCGGCGATGCGCGCCGGCAAAACCACCATCGGCGAGCTGTCGTCCAGCCTCGGCCAGGTTACGCCGATCGCCGCCCAGGCCGGCGTCTCATTCGAAGAGGTGGCGGCCGCGACCGCCACCCTGACCAAGGGCGGCGTCAGCACGTCCCAGGCCGTGACCCAGCTGCGCGGCATCATCAGCTCGGTGCTCAAGCCGACGAGCGAGGCGGCGAAACAGGCCGAGGAACTGGGTCTGCAGTTCGACGTGCAGGCGCTCAAGGCCCAGGGCCTGTCCGGATTCCTGCAGGCCGTAGCGGACAAGACCGGCGGCAACACCGAACAGATGGCGATCCTGTTCAGTCAGGTCGAGGCGCTGGGTGGCGCGCTGAGCCTGACGGGGACGCAGGCGAACGACTTCGGCGCCGTGCTCGACAGCGTCGAAAACAGTGCAGGCGAGACCGACAAGGCCGTCGCCAAGATCGCAGGCGATGACCGGTCCAGCCTGCGCCGCTTCGGCTCCGCGATGACCGACATCGGCATCACGGCTGGCGGCCTAATTGCCAAGGCCCTGGTGCCGCTTGCCGACGCGGCAACGAATATCGTCAACGAGTTCAATGACAGCGCCCAAAGCAGCGACGACCTCGGCGAATCGGTCAGCGCCGCAGCGGCCAAGATCGAACCGGCGCTACAGATCATTGTCGGTTCCGCGCAGGCGCTTGGCGGCGGGCTGCGCGCGTTCTTCAATTTGGTCCAGATTACTGTGGCCAGCGTGCTGCAGTTCGTGGTCGACAAGGTGGCCGTCGCCGCCGAGGCGCTGAGCCAGGTCACCTTCGGCGATCTGTCGGATGACCTCGAACGCCACGCGGCGCTGATGCGGCAGACGTCCGCCGACCTCGGCGAACGCATCCAGGGCGACCTTGGCGACATTGCCGAGGCCGGCGAAACCGTCCGCAGCGGATTCGCCCGCGCCGCCGAAGGCGTCAGCAGCCTGGGCGCCGGGGCGGATAGCGCCTCACCGAAGGTCCAGGCGCTGAGCGCAGACACCCGATCTGCAGGCGACGCGGCCGGTATCACTGCAGAACAACTCGACGCCCTGGGAGACACTGCCGAAGTCGCTGGCGGGCGCGTCGTCGACAGCGCCGCCGATGCCGGAAGCGCCGTCGAAAACTTGGGAGGCCAGGGCGAGCAGGCCAGCAACAAGCTGGTCGAGGGCGCAACCAGCGCGGCATCAGCAATAGACGACGTCGGTGACGCTGCCACTGACGCTGGAAAGAAAGTCAAGTCGGTCGGCGATGCGGCCGGCCTCACCGTCGAACAGTTCGACGCACTGGGAGACGGCGCCGAAGTCGCTGGCGGGCGCGTCGTCGACAGCGCCGCCGATGCCGGAAGCGCCGTCGAAAACTTGGGAGGCCAGGGCGAGCAGGCCAGCAACAAGCTGGTCGAGGGCGCAACCAGCGCGGCATCAGCAATAGACGACGTCGGTAACGCTGCCACTGACGCTGGAAAGAAAGTCGAGGCGCTCGGCCCCACAGCCGCCGACGTTGAACAGGCTTATCAGACGCTCGGCATCACCAGCAGCGCGACGCTCAAGCAACAGGCACAAGAGGCACGCGAAGCGGCGGAGGCCATCCGTGCATCTGGCGCCCCACTGGCGGATCAGGAAAAGGCTTGGCTTGCAGTGCTGGAAGCCGAACTCAAGGCCGCCGATGCGGCGGGCGACGAGTTCGCGGTCAAAGTCATCGCCGCCAATGCGAAGGCCCTGCCAGGCACCGAGAATTTTCGCGTCAAGGTGCGCGAGATTGCCGACAAGTATGTCGAGGTCGGCGAAGCGGCAACGGACGCTGGCCAGCAGGCGGCCGATGGCGCCAAAAAAGCGACCGATGCGCTCGAACCGTGGCGGCAAAAAATCGTGGATGTACAGAATGCTGCACGCGAGGCGGCCGCAGAGGCAGCCAAGGTCTACGACGTCAGCGACCATGATCCGCGCGCAATCCCCGACCGCACCACGTCCACCGCCGGCTCCAGCCTCCCGGCTGCCGCAAACCTGCTCACCGGCGACGATCGCGACATTCTGCAGCTCCTCGCCGCGCAGCTGCAGAAGCAGCAACTCCAGGACATCTACAGCCGCAACAGGGGCGTGAATACAGGCTCGCTGTCGGGTGCGTCGGCGGACGCGTCCCAGCGCATTGTCAATGAGTTGGAAACGCTCACCCGCAAGCTCGCCGGCGGTGGCGCGAGCGCCGAGGCGGCGCGCAAATCGATCTACCGCCAGCTGGGCATTCCCTATACCTCGCCCGGCTCCAGCTCGGGCGGCTCAGTCACGATCGACTATCCGACGACGCCCGGCACTGGCGGCGGCGGCAACCCGATCCAATTGCCATCGACCGGCGGCACCGTCGACTTATCCTCAGCCGTCAGCGTCCTGCAATCGATCGACCGCCGACTGCAAATCATCAGCGGTCAGATCGACGACGCCGTGCGAGGGCAATACCGGCCCAGCTCCAGCGTCAGCGCCGCCGACATCCTCCGCGAGCTTGAGCGATCCGCCGGGGTCAGCAGCTGATGGCGATCACCCTCGCATCGATCGCCCTGCCTGACGACCTGGTCTGGACCGACGAGTTTGTGCACGAGCCCGTCGGACAGGCCCTCCAGCGCACGCTGGGCGGCGCACAAATCATCGAAGAGACGGCATTGATCGCCGGCCGCCCGATCACGCTGGGCACGGACAACCAGTGGATCACGCGCAGCACGCTGCTCACGCTGCGTGCCCTGGCGGACACGGCGGGACAGATACACACGCTGGACCTGCGCGGAGACGAATACGACGTCGTCTTCCGGCGCCCCGCGATCAGCGCACGGCCAGTGATCGAGTTCGCCGACCCCACGGTCGACGACTTCTACGCCGTGCAAATCAACCTCATCACGGTCTGAGCCCATGACGATCACAACGCAAGACATCCAGCTCTACCAGCCCGAAGTCCTCGACGACACGCCCAACGGCGGCGGCCGCATGTCGCCCAACCAAGTCGTGGACGGCGACCTGAACAACGTCTTCGACGATCAGTCGCGCTTCGACCGCGTCACCGGCCGCGTGAGCCTACGCAAAGGCTGGATGGCCGTCATCAGCGAGAACCGCACCAAGCTGCTCGGCGCGCACGCCATCCTGCTGCAGCGCGCGCTCGATCCGCTGGTCCACGTCTCCATGTTCGGGCGCGACAATCACACGGACCGCCGGGATGCCGCCCAGGCGCACCTGGAACAGTACCTGGCCGCCGGCGCCACGCTGCCGTACTACCCGTACGACACCCAGCCCGAAGGCGCGCTGATCGTCTCCCTGCTGACGGAATTGGCCAACACGCCGCCGGCGGCCGGCGATGTGTTGGTGCTGTCGGTCGAGCATGGCAGCGTCAACGTCGGCGAGCAGCAGTTCGTGCGATGCATCAAGGTCGAGGTCAGCCAGATCACCGCCACGGTGCCGCCCAACTCCAGCACCAAGACCTTGCAGCTGCTGGACATCACCATCGACCAGCCGCTGCGCTTCGACGTGCCGGGCGAGAACTTCGGCTTCACTCAATCCAGCCAGCAGAAAACCGCCGTGCGTCGCACCACGCTGGCGGGCGGCAAGCGCTACTACTCCATCCACAAGATCGTGGAGCCGATCACAGCAGGGGACAGCAGCTGCAGCGTCGAGTCCATCCTTACCCCGATGGTGCCCGCCGCGCAGCAGGAAACCGCCATCGTCGATCAGCAGATCGGCAGCGACACCACGTCCTTGGTGGCGATCGGCGACCCCGGCACGGCCGGCGAGCTGGCCGAAGCCGTCCGCGGTGTGGCCATTACCAGCAACGCCGTCGCGGCGGTGCTGGAGCACTCGGTGATTCCCGGCAGCGTCACCGTCAGCCTGCGGCCCACCGGCGAGTCGACCGGGCACCAGCACGTTCTCACCGACAACGGCCGCGGCGTCCTGGTGCGGGACGCCGCCAGCGGCGCCAGCGTGCCCGCGCAGTGTGCCGGCACCGTGGACTACCGCTTCGGTCAGATCGTCGTCACCGGCATGAGCATCGCGGACGGCTCGCTCGACCCCGCCAACAGCACCGTCACCTACCGGCCCGCCGTCGCGATCACGGACGTGCAGCATACCGACGGTGTGGAGATCGACGTCAGCAACCGCGGCCTGGTGTGGACGCGCACCCTGCTGCCCAAGCCCACACCCAGCGCCCTGCAGATCGAGTATCGCGCGCTCGGCCGCTGGATCACCCTGCGCGATCGAGGGGACGGCACCATTGCCGGCTCCTCCGGCGAGGGCAGCGGCACCATCAACTACGCCACCGGCTCGGTCAATCTGACGCTGGGCGCGGAGCCGGACATCGGCAGCCACCTACTCTATGGCTGGGGCAGCGGTGCGCACTACAAGGGCCCGGCCGGCACCGTGCAGGCCAAGACGCCGGAAATCGTCATCCAGCTCGACGAGGCACCGGCCAAGCCCGGCACGGTCACTCTGGAGTACAGCAGCGGCGAGGATGACTACAGCGCCACCGACGACGGCACCGGCGGCTGGACGGGCGACGCCACCGGCAGCATCGACTACGCCGCCGGCGAGATCCGCGTGCAGTTGACGCAGGTGCCTGCGTCTGGCGCATCGCTCGATGTCGACTACCAAACCGAGGGCAACCGCTACACCGAAACGCCCACGCCCGGCGGCAGCGGCGGCGTGGTGGAAATCCAGCTCGACAACGGCGCGGTCGATCCGCGCAGCATCCGCATTCGCGCCGAGTTCAGCGCCTCGGCCGGCACGGCGGACCCGTTCGCCCTGCAGCTGATCGATGACGGCGCCGGCAGTATCGTCGTGCGTGACTCCGTGACCGTCCCCGGGTTCAGCGCCGCCTACGTGCGGGCCGGCGAACCGATGGGCACCATCAACTACAGCACCGGCCTCATCGAGCTGGACGAAACCGTGGCCGGCGCCATCTCTCACCTCAGCTACAGCGGCTTCGGCTCCGGAACCTGGACCGACGACCCCTACGACCTCCTATGGGAATCTTTCACCGACGTGCGCTACAGCTCCGCCGGCGCGCCGCAGGCGCAGGCAGACGCGGCCACGTTGGACAGCCTCACCCTGCAACTCAGCGGCGACGACCTGCTCTACGGCGTCCAAGCCGCGAGCCTCTGGGTCGAGTTCAACGGCCGCCGCTACTACGACCGCAACGGCGTCGTCTACTACCGGGACAGCAATGGCAACGAGCAGACTGCCGGCAGCATCGACTACGCAGCCGGCCTGATCATCCTCACCAGTTGGGCCGCCGGCGCGCCCACCGGCAACGTGCGCGGCGTGCTCGTCGCCTACGGTCGCTGGCCGATGACGGCCGCCTTCTGGCGCGTTCCGGCCGAGCAGGTCAAGTCCGCCTCATTCCAGGCCACCTACACCCGCATCGGGGAGACCGATCCCGACCAGGCCGTCTCCGACAACGCCGGAGACATCGCGGGGGACGGCGGCTTCACCGGCACCATCAACTACGACACCGGCGTCTACTCGCTGGCATGGGCGGAGTCCGAAGTCCTACCGGAGCTGGCCACCTACAACGCCGTGGCCGTGCAGTACCTGCCGCTGGACCCGGAGATCATCGGCCTGGACCCGGTGCGCCTCTCGGCGGACGGCCGTATCCCGACGGTGCAGGACGCGGACGTGGCCGTCATCCACAACACCCAGACCACCGCGCTGCCCAATCCCGCCATCGCCGGCCAGACCTACAGCACCCGCGCCTACATCAGCGCGCTGGACCTCTACGACGCGGACGGCGAGCGCATCCCCACCGACCGCTACACCTGGGACAAGACCACCGGCGACGTGACGATGGCAAACCCCCTGGACCTGGATGACTACACCCAGCCGCTCACGGCGCATCACCGCATCGAGGACATGCTGCTGGTCACGGACGCGCAGCTCAGCGGCCTCGTCGACCTCAACGCCCAGCTCACGCACGACTACCCGGCGGACACCTCGTTTCTATCGACGGCGCTGCCCCTGGGCAATGAGCTACAAGCCAGCGCCTACGGCGTGTTCTCTCAGACCACGTGGACCGACGAATGGTCGGATGAGCTGATCGGCACGCCCGCCGTCGGCCAATACAACGCCACCGTCGCGCCGATCATCACCACCAACAAGGGCGCGATCCGCGAGCGCTGGCGCGTGGAGTTTACGAGCGTCACGGCCTTTCGCGTCATCGGCGAAACGGTCGGCCAGGTCGGCGTCGGCGACACCGAAACCAACTGCCTGCCGATCAACCCCGCCACCGGCGCCCCGTACTTCGAGCTGCAGGCCGCCGGCTGGTCCGCGGGCTGGAACATCGGCAATCAGCTGCGCTTCAACACCGAGGCGGCCGCGCGGCCAATCTGGTTCAACCGCTGCACCTTGCCCGGCCCGCTGACCGATCCCGAAGACCGGTTCCAGGTCGAGCTGCGCGGCGACGCCAACTGATAGGAGATTCGTGATGGGAGTGCAGTACTACAGCAGTGAGGATGCCGGGGCTCCGGTGCTCAGTGGGCAGGCGGGGGCGTTGACGGCCTTGCTTGATGCCTGCGTGGTCGATGGCTACGGCAGCAAGCCGGCGCTGGGTTGGGAGATTGCGTTTACCGGCACCGATCTACGTGCGTATCGCAGCACGGATCCGGACGCGAGCGGAGCACTACTGCGCGTGCAGGACACCGGCACTACCGTAGCAATGTTGCGCGGGTTCTTGACGATGTCCGATATCGACACCGGCACGTTCTCCTTCCCCACATCGGCTCAGGCGGCGTCCGGCTTGTACGCGCATAAAAGCAATTCGGCGACAAGCGACAGTAGAGCCTGGTACTTGGTGGGCGACGAACGTGCTTTTCTGCTCGCGACAAACGCATACAGTTCGTACTGGTCTGTGCACTTTTTCGGCGACGTGATCGGGTATAGCCCGACCGATGCAGCCGCCGCCATACTGTTGGCTGACACCAGCAATTCGGCCACCGGATACGCTGGGTTCGATGCCGGCGGCATGACCACAGGCTCGCCGCGATCGCGCTGGGCTCGTGGGATCGACGAAATGACGGAGTCCCCGTTATTGGGTTGCTCGGTGATTTCAGCGAACAATCAAAGCATCGGGTACGGCGGTTATTGCTGCGAATACCCAAACGTCGTCGACGGCTCGATCGGGGTAGCCCCCATTATTCTGCGCGAAGTGGTATCGGGCGGAGCAATATTGCGTGGGCAACTGCCCGGCATCTTCCAGCCCTTGCACAATCACGGCCTTGAATTCGGGGCGTTGATCCCTGGAAACGGTGACTTGACTGGCCGAAATCTCGTCGTAGTGTTAAACGGCGCCTCGAGTTCCGCCATCGGCAACGTCATAGTCGATGTGACCGGGCCTTGGCGATGAGTGACGTAGCAGCGCCACGGGGCGGCATCATCCGGATCGGCGCACTGCGAGTACAGCCCCGCAACCCCGGCGCAACTATGAATCGCTGGCGCGCCAGCGACACGAACGGCGCGGGTCGCATCGCGGGTGAGGCGCCGGGCATCGTGACGATCGATGGCGCACCCGCCGCGGCGATGGTGCGCGTCCATGACCGCGCGAGCGGTCAGGTCGTCGCTGCAACGCAGTCGTCGGCGGATGGCACCTACGAACTGACCGGCCTCAACTCGTCGCGCCAGTACTACGTCGTCGCGCTCGATCTTGCAGCTGAGCACAATGCTGCCATCGCTGACGGGATTACGCCGGTTGAGTCGTGAGCGAGACGCCCGGTGATGCGGTACCGCTCGCACTCGTCGGAGAGCTGTCGCCACCGGCCGGCGACGCCCTGGCATTGGCGATCGATCCCCCGTGCTACGTGCCACCCGCCGGCAATTTCGTCGCGCTGGCACTCGCAGGCGACTACACCCCGCCGTCCGGAGCGGCGGTCGCCCTCGCGCTGGTCTGCGACGGCATCGAGCCGCCACCGCCGCCGGGCAACGTTTACGACGGCCTCGCCGCCCGCACGCGCCTGCCTTGGGACCCGGGCGACCTCCACAATGCGCGTCTGCATGCACGCTGGGTCGACGCACCACGCGCCGATGCCGCGCCGATCATGGCGTGGCAGTGGGCGCGGATGTTCGAGCACCCGTTTGCCTTGCGATGGGCGGCCAGCAACCGCGCCGACAACCGCGCCGACGCCCGCTGGAACTGGGCGGACCCGCTCGGCACCGCTCGGCGCTCCGGCTGGCGCGACGTACCCAAGCGCGACAGCACGGCGGCCGACGCCTGGGACTGGGGCGACCCGCACGACGCTGCGCGTACGCTCCCATACCGCAATCCGCCGCCGCGCGATGCAGCCCGCCGGCTCGAATGGGATGCTGGCGATCCGCACGGCCAGCTCTGGCGCATGCCCTGGCGCAACCCGCCGCCCAAGGACGTGCACCGCGTCGCGCCTTGGGATTGGGCCAAGCCGCTGCGTCAGCGCTACGGGATCATCGAGCCGCCGCCCATCACGCCGCCGCCAGTGCTGCCGTGTTACCTACCGCCCGCCGGCGATGCGGTGCGCCTCAGCCTCACGGAGCCGATGGACCCGCCGCCGGGCGATCGCGTGGCCCTGCGCATCCGCTGCAAGCAGCGCGTCTACGTCATCCACCGGAGATATGTGATGCAGCACAGCTTGAGCGTCGTCCGCCTGCCGGACCGCTTGCCGCTGCACGTGGTGTCGGTCTCGATCAGCACGGACCGCGATAGCTGGGCCTGGTCGGTGGACCTGCAGATTGCGGACCGCGCCAGCTATCACGCGATCATGCCGGACGGCGACGGCCCCAAGCTCGTCGAAGTCAACGCCAGCGGTCACGTTTGGACCGCGCTGATCGAGCGCGCCAGCGAGCGCCGATCCGCGCCGTCCGGTGATCGCGGCTCGGCCGCTCGATTCAGCGCCTCCGGCCGCAGCCGCTCCGCGCTGCTGGCGGAGCCCTACGCGATCGCGCGGCCCTACATCAACGAGGAAGCCACCACGGCCGCGCAAGCCGCCGCGCGTGAACTGGACTTCAGCGGCTTCGCGCTCGACTGGCAGGTCGACGACTGGCTGATACCGGCCGGCGCCTGGCACTACGACCGCGAGACGCCGCTGTCCGCGATCACCAAGATCGCCGCGGCCTGCGGTGGCGTTGTGCAGTCGCATCCCGAGGACGAGACCCTCATCGTCCGCCCGGCCTACGCCGTCGCGCCCTGGGCTTGGGACGGCGAGACGCCGAGTGTGATCATGGACGGCCAATCGCTCATCGAGATGGGCCGCGAGTGGCGCCCAGGCCCGCAGTACCTCGGCATCTACGTCAGCGGCGAATCTGACGGCGTGCTGGTCAACGTGATCCGGGACGGCAGCGCCGGCAGCCCCTACGCGCAGATGATCGTCGACCCCCTGATCACCGCCACCGAGCCCGCCCGCGGTCGCGGCACCCGCGAAATCGCCGACAGCGAAAACCAGACCCTTGAGCCCGTCGTGCTCCCGCTGCTGCCGGCCCCGGCCGGCCCTGGCGTGATCCAGCCCTGTGAGCTGGTGCAAGTCGAAGACCCCATCCACGGCATCTACAAGGCGCAGGCCACCGGCGTCTCGATCAGCGCCAGCCTCGCCGGCGACGGCGCCGTCACCATCCGCCAGACCGTCGAACTGGCCAGGCACTACCCGGTGGACCTCACATGAGCAACCTCTACCGCGAATTCCGCCGCCTGATTCCCCGCGAGCCGCTCCAGGTCGGCACCGTCACCGCCCACAACGCCGACGGCACCAGCGACGTTCAGCTCCCCGGTAACCAAACCGTCCGCGCCCGCGGCCAGGACGTGGCCATCGGCGGCAAGGCTTTCGTGCGCGCGGGGCAGATTGAGGGGGCAGCACCGAATTTACCGAGTTACAACATCACTGTCTGAGATGTGCCACGAAGCAAAAAGAGGAAGCGACTGGACTGCGCGGCAACGCAGCCCAGCCGCCAACCCACCTGAGCTAGCAGGTGAGCCAGCCGAAGCTTCCCCGCCCGGTACCGAGCGGGGGAATGATCGCAGAAATAAGGAAGCTCACCATGTCTTTACCGATCATCCCGTGGATGGGCGGGAAGCGGCGCCTGCTGCCGACGATCCTGCCCTTGTTCCCGGATCACACGTGTTATGTCGAGGCCTTTGCTGGCGGTGCCGCCTGCCTGTTCGCAAAAGAGCGCGCCGAGTCGGAGATTCTGAACGACCTCAACGGAGAGTTGATCAACCTGTACCGCGTCGTGGCGAACCACCTCGAAGAGTTCGTGCGCCAGTTCAAATGGGCTTTAAGCAGCCGCCAAATGTTCGAATGGGAACGGTTAAAGAGACCGGAAACTCTCACAGACATCCAGCGCGCGGCGCGCTTCTACTACCTACAGCGTCTGTGTTTCGGAGGCAAGGTCACCGGGCAGACTTTCGGCACGTCCACGACCTCCGGGCCGCGGCTAAACCTGCTGAGGATAGAAGAAGAGTTGAGCGCGGCCCACTTGCGCTTGGATGGCGTCTACCTGGAGCACCTGCCTTGGCAGCGGGTAATCGAATGCTACGACCGACCGCACACGCTTGTGTATTGTGATCCGCCGTATTGGGAGACAGCTGGCTACGGCACGGACTTTCCGATTGAGGAGTACGAGCTGATGGCGGAACTCGCGCGCACAATGCAGGGCACGATGATCGTATCGGTCAACGATCACCCGGAGATGCGCAGGGTGTTTGCAGGCCTCCCAATGCGCGCGGTGCCTATCACCTACACGGTCGGCGGTGCCGACCGGCCTGCCGAACGGATGGAGTTGGTGATAGGGAACTGGCGAGGTGGCTGGCCAGAGCCCCGGCCGCTCACTCAACAATTCCGGATCGGGGAGTGGTAGCGCACCCCAAACCATCCGGTCGAGCGCCCCGAACCAACCGGCGCGTTACATCGATTGTTCGAGGGTTCGAATCCCCGATTGCGCCGCACGACTCAAACGTCGAGTTTCCGGCGATTGCATTTGGCGGAGAGAGAGGGATTCGAACCCTCGAAGAGCTTTTGGCCCTTACTCCCTTAGCAGGGGAGCGCCTTCGTCCACTCGGCCATCTCTCCGGGACTTGGAGGCGACCGGCCGTGGATTCACGGGCTGGACCGCCAAAGAGGGCGAGAGAATACCGGACCGTCAGGGCCCGGTAAAGCAGGATGGGACCACAGGCGCAAAGCCGGAACGCGGAACAACGGCGAGCACAGCGCTGCCGCTCGTGCCGCCATCGCCTGACTGTCGCCCTCAGCGGCGGTATCGGCTCAGCCGCCCGTACCGGTCCCGGGCAGGGCTTCTTCGCGCTTGATACGCTCGAAAATCTCTTCGCGATGAACCGCTACGTTCTTTGGGGCATCCACGCCCAGGCGAACCTGATTTCCTTTGACGCCAAGGACCGTCACGGAAACCTCGTCACCGATCATGACAGTCTCGCCGACGCGCCTTGTCAAAATAAGCATCCATTCACTCCTTCCATTAGAGCCGGCAGGATGGTTCTTGGACCCCTCGATCTCAATCCTGTTCCGCGCACTATTGCCATACGGGGAAACAATGTTGTAACCCACGTCACCCCGAAAGGGGTGCGCTTTCCAGCCGAAAGGACGTATGCAGCGTCCGAACGGCAAGTTCGAGGTACTTGTCTTCGATGACAACGGAGATCTTGATCTCCGATGTGGAGATCATGCGGATGTTGATGCCTTCCGCCGCGAGGGCCTTGAACATCTGCGAGGCGATGCCGGCGTGACTGCGCATGCCGACGCCGACCAAGGACACCTTGACGATGTCCTGCGCGGTGCGCACTCCGGCCGCGCCGAGTTCGCGCGCAACGCCTTCGACGATTTCCACGGCCCGCTCGACGTCGTTGCGATGCACGGTGAACGTGAAGTCCGTGGTCGAATCGCCCGCGACGTTCTGCACGATCATGTCGATCTCGATGTTGGCCTCGCCGACCGGCCCCAGAATCGCGGCGGCGATGCCGGGCCTGTCGGGCACGCCGACCATGGTGATCTGCGCTTCGTCGCGATTGAAGGCGATACCGGAGATCAGCGGTTCTTCCATACCAGAATCCTCAAGCGTGATGAGCGTGCCGGGGCCGTCCTCGAACGTGGACAGGACGCGTAGCGGCACCTTGTACTTACCGGCGAATTCGACTGACCGTATCTGCAGTATCTTGGACCCGAGGCTGGCCATTTCCAGCATTTCCTCGAAAGTGATCCGGTCCAGACGGCGCGCGCGCGGTTCGACGCGCGGATCGGTGGTGTAGACCCCATCGACATCAGTGTAGATCTGACACTCGTCGGCCCCGAGCGCCGCCGCCAGCGCCACGCCGGTGGTGTCCGAGCCGCCGCGCCCCAGCGTGGTGACGCTGCCGGTGTCGGCCACGCCCTGGAAGCCTGCGACCACTGGAACGACCCCCGCCTTGCAGTCGGCCAGCAAACGCTCCGTGTCGATGCTCTGGATGCGAGCCTTGCCATGCGCATCATCCGTGCGGATCGCGACCTGGCGGCCGGTGTACGACCGTGCCGGAACTCCCGCCTTTTCCAGCGCAAGCGCCAGCAAGCCGGTCGAAATCTGTTCTCCCGAGGAGATGATCTGGTCGTATTCGCGCGGATTGCCGCGCGGTGCGATGGAACGGGCGAGCTTGAGCAGACGGTCGGTCTCGCCGGACATGGCGGAGACCACGACCACCACCTGATGACCTTTGTCGCGCCAGCTGGCGACCTTGCCGGCGACGTGCTCGATACGCTCGACCGAGCCCATCGAGGTGCCGCCGTATTTCTGGACGATTAGAGCCATGGTTCCCTGGGAAATTTGGACGCCTGCGGTTTACGGCAGGCTTAGGCGCCGAGCTTGCCGGCAACGAAGGCGTGCACGGATTTCAGCGCGGCCGGCAATTTGTCGGGCTCGCTGCCGCCGGCCTGGGCCATGTCCGGCCGACCACCGCCCTTGCCGCCGACCTGCGACGCCACGAAGTTGACGAGTTCGCCGGCCTTGAGCCGTGCCGTCAGGTCCTGGGTGACGCCGGTCAGCAGCGTGACCTTGCCGTCCGTGGCCTGGCCCAACACCACGATACCCGAACCGAGCTTGTTCTTGAGCTGATCCATCAATCCACGCAGACCGGCCACGTCCAGCCCTTCGACCTGCTGCACCAGCAGCTTGGCGCCAGCGACATCCTGCGCCTGCGAAGCGAGATCGCCGCCCTGTTGGCTGGTGAGCTTCTGTCTGGCTTGAGCCAGTTCCTTTTCGAGCGCACGACTGCGGTCGAGTTGCTGGGCCAGCTTGGCGGCCAGTTCGTCGCGCGGCGCCTTGAGCAGAGCCGCCGCCTCGCTCAGCTTCCGATCCAGACCGCGCAGATAACTCAGTGCGTTAAGGCCGGTGACCGCTTCGATGCGACGTACACCGGCGGCCACGCCGGCCTCGGCGACGATCTTGAACAGGCCGATGTCGCCGCTGCGCGCCACATGCGTGCCGCCGCACAATTCGGTGGAGAAACTGTTGCCGGCCGGTCCGAACGACAGCACGCGCACGACATCGCCGTATTTTTCGCCGAACAGCACGATCGCGCCACGGTCCACGGCCTCCTGATAGCCACACAACTGGGTCTCGGCCGCGACATTGGCCAGAACCTGGCGGTTGACCTGATCCTCGATCGCGGTGATTTCCTCGGGCGTGACAGCCTGGAAATGCGAAAAATCGAAGCGCAGCCGGTCCGCCGCCACCAGGGATCCCTTCTGCGCGACGTGCGTACCCAGGGTCTCGCGCAGAGCCGCATGCAGTAGATGCGTCGCCGAATGATTGCGCATGATCGCATGGCGGCGCTCATGGTCGATCTCGGCCTTGACGTTGTCACCGACCGTCAGGGTGCCGGATTCCAGCGTGCCGATGTGACCCGGCGTGCCGGGCTTGAGCGCCCGCGTGTCGTTCACCGCGAAACGCAAACCGGGTGCGGCGATCACGCCGGTGTCGCCCACCTGACCACCGGATTCGGCGTAGAACGGCGTCTTGTCGAGAAACACCACGGCGCTTTCGCCGGCCTGCAATTGTCCGACGGGCGCGCCGTCACACAGGATCGCCAGCACCTTGGCGCCGCGCATGGTCTCGGTGTAGCCGGTGAATTCGGATTCCACGTCGATCACCGAGACTTCGACATTGCCGGCGCCGAAGCTGCTGGCGGCGCGCGACTGCTCGCGCTGGCCCTGCATCTCGCGCTCGAAGCCGTCTAGGTCGATCGTGATCTTGCGTTCGCGCGCGATGTCCGCGGTCAGGTCCACCGGAAAGCCGTAGGTGTCGTAAAGCTTGAATACGGTGTTGCCGGAAATGCCTTGCGGGCTGGCCTCGATCGCGTCCTCGAGCAGGCGCATGCCCTTTTCCAGGGTCTGCGCGAAGCTGTCCTCCTCCTGCCGGATCACACGCTCCAGATAATCGCGCTTTTCCTTGAGTTCCGGATACGCGTCGCCCATGACGGCGGCCAGCGGTGCCACCAGCCTGTAGAAAAAGGCGTCTTCGAGGCCCAGCTTGTAACCGTGGCGGATCGCGCGACGCATGATGCGACGCAGGACATAGCCCCGGCCCTCATTGGAAGGCACCACACCGTCGGTGATCAGGAAACAGGTGGCACGGATGTGGTCGGCCACGACTTTCAGCGACGCATCGCCGAGATCCCCGGTTCCGGCCAGGCCCGCCACGGCCCGGATCAGTGTCTGGAAGATGTCGATATCGTAATTGTTGTGCACGCCCTGCATCAGCGCGCAGATGCGCTCCAGGCCCATGCCGGTGTCCACCGAGGGCTTGGGCAGCGGCGTCAGCGTGCCGTCGGCGGCGCGCTCGAACTGCATGAACACCAGATTCCAAATCTCGATCCAGCGGTCACCGTCCTCTTCCGGGGAGCCGGGCGGACCGCCCCAGATGCCAAGCGACCCGTCCGGATCATGGTCGTAGAAGATCTCGGAGCAGGGTCCGCAGGGGCCGGTATCGCCCATCTGCCAGAAGTTGTCCGAACCGCCGCCCGGCTTGTCACCGATGCGCACGATACGATCCACGGGCACGCCGATCTCATTCTTCCAGATGCCGTAGGCCTCATCGTCGGAGGCATAGACGGTGACCAACAGGCGATCCGGTGAAATGCCGAGCCAAGCGGCACCGGTGAGGAACTCCCAGGCAAAGCCGATGGCATCGCGCTTGAAGTAATCACCGAAACTGAAATTGCCGAGCATTTCGAAGAACGTATGATGGCGCGCGGTATAGCCCACGTTCTCCAGATCGTTGTGCTTGCCGCCGGCGCGCACACAGCGCTGCGAGGACACTGCGCGCTTGTAGCCACGCGGCTCACGCCCGAGGAACACGTCCTTGAACTGCACCATCCCGGCATTCGTGAACAACAGCGTGGGGTCGTTTGCGGGCACGAGCGAACTCGAAGGCACCACGGCATGACCGTGCGCTTCGAAGTAGGCCAGAAATCTGGCTCGCAGAGTGTTGCTGTCCATCGGCGGTCGGGCCGCGCAGGCGGCCTGGGAAAAAGGGCGGCAATATTAACGGAGCGCTTGTCGGACCGCTATTGCAGCTTCGGCGAACACTTGATCTCGACCCGATTTCGGCGGCCTTCTCGGCGGCGGCAATCGGAATCAGGCTGTCCTGGCGTGCCACGAATATCTGCACCGGCACCTTGATCGCAGCGACCTCGGTGGTCGGGCGATACAGGCCGATAAAGGTCGGCGGAAAGCCGATCACCGCGAACCGGGAAATTCAGCGATTCAAGCTTGAAGCCGGCGGCGCTCATGATGCTTCCTTGCGGTTGTGAAACGGTCGCGGCCTAGTCCGAAACGGGCGGATCGCCCTTGAGCACGCTACGAATATGGTCAGACTGGAATCCGCGCATTCGCAGATAGCTGTACTGCTTCTGCCACTCCTTGGCATTGCCCGGCGCCGCGAAGCGGCGCGCGTGTGTTTCGTAAGCCAGCTGTAGCCAGTCGCATTCGATCTCGGCGAACGCGGCGCGCACCAGTGCCGAATCCACGCCCGACTGTTCCAGCTCGGCCTCGATACGCAGCGGGCCGTAGCCCTGCATGACCCGCTGACGCACCATCGATTCGGCGTAGCGCTGATCGGATTGCCAGCCATCATCGGCGAGTTCGTTGACCGCCTTGTCGGCCTCGGCTTCGTCCACGCCGCGCCAGGCCAGCTTGCGCTTGAGTTCGACCGCGGAGTGCTCGCGCCGCGCCAGCAGGCGCACGGCGCGGCCCTTGGTCGATAGCGGCGGGCGGCCGCGTTTAGGCGGCTTCTCCACTGCTCGGCTTGCGTGGCGGCAACAGCAGTTCGCGCAGCTTGGTTTCGATTTCCTCAGCGATGGCGGGGTTGTCCTTGAGGAACTGCTTGGAGTTTTCCTTGCCCTGCCCGATCTTCTCGCCGTTGTAGGCGTACCAGGCTCCGGACTTGTCGACCAGCCTGTTGGCCACGCCGAGTTCGATCAATTCGCCGTAACGCGAGATGCCTTCGTTGTAGAGGATTTCGAAGAAGGCTTCGCGGAATGGCGGCGCCACCTTGTTCTTGACGATCTTGACCTTGGTTTCGTTGCCGACCACTTCGTCCGCGCGCTTGATCGCGCCGATACGGCGAATGTCGAGACGTACCGAGGAATAGAACTTGAGCGCATTGCCGCCGGTCGTGGTTTCCGGGCTTCCGAACATCACGCCGATCTTCATGCGGATCTGGTTGATGAAGATCACCATGGTGTTCGACTTCTGGATATTGGCGGTGAGCTTGCGCAGCGCCTGGCTCATCAGTCGTGCCTGCAGACCCGGCAACTGGTCGCCCATCTCGCCCTCGATCTCGGCCTTGGGCGTCAACGCCGCCACCGAATCGATCACGACGATGTCGACAGCGGCCGAGCGCACCAGCATGTCGGTGATCTCCAGCGCCTGCTCACCGGTGTCCGGCTGCGAAATCAGCAGGTCATCAATGTTGACGCCGAGCTTCTTGGCATAACCGGTATCGAGCGCATGTTCGGCGTCCACGAATGCGGCCACGCCGCCGAGCTTCTGGATTTCCGAAACCACATGCAGGGTCAGCGTGGTCTTGCCCGAGGACTCCGGGCCGTAGATTTCGATCACACGACCGCGAGGCAGGCCGCCGATACCCAGAGCCACGTCCAGCGCCAGCGATCCGGTAGAGACCGATTCGATGTCGCGCGGCGCCTCCTTGCTGCCCATGCGCATGACCGCACCCTTGCCGAACTGGCGTTCGATCTGTCCGAGAGCGGCTTCAAGGGCTTTCTTGCGATTGTCGTCCATCGAGTCTGGTAATTCCTGTGTGAAATCCTGGGGCGGCGCGCTTCGAGGCGATGCGCGACCGAATCCGGGAATTATCCCACAGCGTCCGCCGGAGGACAGCGCCGGAGCGGCCCGATTGCGCCCAAATCACGTAAAGTCCGGCTCTGCTGACAGTTTTCGTTGCGGCTGAAAATTCCGGGCGCCCTCCTTGAATAATTCCCGATATTCGCCTCGGTCTCCCGAAATTTTCATCTCACAGGACCAAACCCTCGCTGCGACCCCTTAAGTTCCGGCAGGCTGCTAGTTCCGCAACTTCAGTCGCTGACCGGCGCCAGCGACCAGGCGCCGATCACGGTATAGGCCGGTGCGCGCCCGCGCCGGCTTTCCACCAGCACGTATTCCGAGACCGGCCAGTGCAGCGGCGGGTAATCCGGCAGCACCGGCGGCTCGCGCAGCCCCCGAGCCAGCGTGACATGCGGTCGGAACGATTCGCCCCGCAGCGCGAAGCCCTGTGTCCGCAGCCGCTGACGCAATCCGGTATTCAGCGCGAACAATGCCGGCGGTGCATCGACACAACCCAGCCAGCCGACCTCGGCACGCGGGAAGTGTCCGCAACCGGCGAGCGACAGTTCGAACGGCGCCACTCTCAACGACGCCGCCACCGACCGAACGGCATCGACGCGCTCCGCTGGCACGTCGCCCAGAAACACCAGCGTCAGATGCAGATGCGCTGCCGGTACCCGACGCGCACCGCGCGGCCAATCCGCGGTCGCCGAGATCGCCGCGATTTGCTGGCGCAGCGCCTCGTCGGGCCACAACGCGAAGAACAGGCGCCGGTGCTCAGCCATCCAGGCGCGCGATCAGACCGGCCAAGGCAGCGCCAACCGTCTCGCGGCGCACCTGTTCGCGATCGCCGTCGAACCGGAACCGCCGCGCCTGCGCATCACAGCCCCGCGTCTGCCAAGCGATCCACACGGTCCCCACCGGCTTGCCAGCGGTCCCGCCGCCCGGCCCGGCGATGCCGGTCACGGCAATGGCGTGGTCGACCGGCGCATGCTCCAGCACACCGTCCGTCATCGCCCGCGCCGTCTGTTCACTGACCGCACCAAAGCGGGCGATCGTCGCCTCCGGCACCCCCAGCAACTCGCTTTTGGCGCGATTCGAATACGAGACCAGCCCGCGTTCGAACCAGCCGGAGCTGCCGGCGATATCCGTCAGGCATTTCGCAATCCAGCCACCCGTGCAGGACTCGGCCGTGGCCAGCCACTGGCCGCGTTCGGCCAAGCGCCCGGCGACTGTCTTCGCCAGTCGGTTGAGTGCTTCGTCGTCGTTCATGCAATCACGCTAGCATCTGGAAGCGAATGCGGCGACGCCTACTCGTGACGCGGTTCGCGGCGCCATGTGGTGGCGCCCCTTGGTGCGACCGGCGGCGCTTGGCACACTAGCGCCCCGTTTCATGCCGCCGCCTCATCGAATGAACCCCGCCGAGCACGCCGGTCACACCCCGGTGATGCAGCAATACCTGTCGCTGAAAGCCCAGCATCCGAATGAGTTGCTGCTGTTCCGCATGGGCGATTTCTATGAAGTGTTCTTCGACGACGCGGTCAAGGCCGCGCGCCTGCTCAACATCACGCTGACCAAGCGCGGTGAATCGGCCGGCACGCCGATTCCGATGGCCGGCGTGCCGTATCACGCGGTGGAGCAGTATCTGGCGCGGCTGCTCAAGCTCGGCGAATCCGTGGCGATTGCCGAGCAGGTCGGCGAAGTCGGCGCCGCCAAGGGGCCGGTCGCGCGCGAGGTGGTGCGTATCGTCACCCCCGGCACTGCTACCGAGGAATCGCTGCTCAATCCCAATCGCCAGAACCTGCTGGTGGCCTGCTGCCGCGAACGCGGTGCTTTCGGCCTGGCCTGGCTGGAACTGTCATCGGGCCGCTTTTCGGTGATGCAGCCCGCGACCGAAGGCGAATGGCTGGCGGAGCTGCACCGCCTCTCGCCGACCGAACTGCTGGCGCCGGAAGGTCTGATGCTGCCGGCGGGTTTCCTGCCACGCGCGCGACCACCCTGGCACTTCGACAGCACCTCCGCCTATCGCCTGCTGGTGGAGCAATTCGCCACGCGCGACCTCAAGGGGTTCGGCTGCGAGGCGCTGCCGTGTGCGATCGCGGCGGCCGGCGCGCTGCTGCAATACGCCCGCGAAACCCAGCGTGGCGCGCTGCCGCACATCACCGCCTTGCGTACCGAATCGGCCGACGACACGCTGATCCTGGACGGCATCACGCGGCGCAATCTGGAGATCGACGAGTCGCTGTCCGGCAAACCGCAGCACACCCTGGTGGCGGTCTTCGACACTTGCCGCACGCCCATGGGCAGCCGCCTGCTGCGCAGCTGGCTGGCCCGGCCCTTGCGCACGCGCGCCGTGCTCCAGGGGCGCCAGCAGGCCGTGGCCTGGCTGCGCAGCGACTGCGCCTACACGCTGCTGCGCGAGGCGCTGGAACCCTGCTCGGACGCCGAGCGCATCCTGGCGCGCGTGGCCCTGCGCAGCGCCCGGCCACGCGACATCGCGGGACTCGCCTCGACCCTGGCCGCGCTGCCATCCGTGCACGCCGTATTGGACGAAGCGCCGCTCAGCCTGCTGCGCGCGCTGTGCGAAACGATGGGCAATCACAACGACACTGTCGCCTGGCTGCACAGCGCCTTGGCGGACGAGCTGCCGCTGCTGGCCAAGGACGGCAGCGTGTTCCGCTCGGGCTACGATGCCGAACTCGACGAACTGCGCAATCTGTCCGAAAACGCCGACGGCTATCTCTCCGACCTCGAAACACGCGAACGCACACGTACCGGCATCGACAATCTCAAGGTCGGCTACAACCGCGTACACGGTTACTACATCGAACTGTCGCGCATACACGCCGAGCGCGTGCCGGTGGATTACACGCGCCGCCAGACGCTCAAGGGCGCGGAACGTTACATCACCGAGGAACTCAAGCGCTTCGAGGACCAGGTACTGTCAGCGCGCGAACGCGCGCTGGCCCGCGAGAAACAGCTCTACGAGGCATTGCTCGACCGGCTGCTGGCCGATCTGCCGGCCTTGCAGGACGCTGCATCCGCACTCGCCGAACTCGATGTGCTGGCCTGTTTCGCGGAACGCGCCGACGCGCTCGATCTGGTCGCGCCGCAACTCAGCGACGCCCCCGGCCTGCACATTGTCGCCGGCCGCCATCCGGTGGTGGAACGCCACACCCGCGAGCCGTTCGTCGCCAACGATCTGCTGTTCGACGACGAACGCCGCCTGCTGGTCATCACCGGCCCCAACATGGGCGGCAAGTCCACCTACATGCGGCAGACCTCGCTGATCGCACTGCTGGCACACACCGGCGCCTGCGTGCCGGCCGATTCGGTGCGGATCGGTCCGATCGACCGCATCTTCACGCGCATCGGCGCAGCCGACGATCTCGCCTCCGGGCAGTCGACCTTCATGGTCGAAATGAGCGAAACCGCCAACATCCTGCACAACGCCAGCGAGCAGTCACTGATCCTGATGGACGAAATCGGACGCGGCACCTCGACCTACGACGGCCTGTCGCTGGCCCAGGCCTGCGCCGAATGGCTGGCCACGCGCACACGCGCGTTCACGCTGTTCGCCACGCATTATTTCGAACTGACGGCGCTGGCGCAGACCCTGCCCGGCGTGGTCAACGTGCATCTGGACGCCGCCGAATACCACGGCGAGCATGGCGAACAACTGGTCCTGCTGCACCGGGTCAAGGACGGACCGGCGAACCGCAGCTTCGGCATTCAGGTGGCCGCGCTGGCCGGTATTCCCAAGCCGCTGATCGCCCGCGCGCGGGCCTGTCTCGAACAACTGGAGCGGCGTCCGGTCGGCGGCGCGGAAACCACGCCGCAAATGGCCCTGTTCAACGCCGCGCCTGCGCCGACGGAGCCCGCGCCGCTGTCGGAATCGCTGCGACAGCTCGACAGCATCGATCCCAACGACATGAGTCCACGTCAGGCGCTGGACGCGCTGTTCGAACTCAAGGCGCTGCGCAAGCTGGAACGCTGAGTGCGGAACAGCCTGCCGTCAGCCGTGTCCGTACCCGCCACCTCCGGGCGTTTCAATCACGATGGCGTCGCAGGCCTGTAATTCGACGACGGCAGTTGCGGCGAGCACTTGCTCGCGCCCATCCGCGTGCAGACAGCGGTTGATACCGCAGGCGCCGTCCTCACCGCCCTGCAAGCCCATGGGCGCCACGCGGCGACGGTTCGACAGAATCGCCGCAGTCATCGGCTGCAGAAATCGAATGTGTCGAATCACGCCGTCGCCGCCACGATGCGCGCCATCGCCGCCGGAGCCGTGCCGGATCGCGAAGCGTTCCACCCGCACCGGAAAGCGGGTTTCGAGCACTTCGGTGTCGGTCAGCCGGCTGTTGGTCATGTGCGTCTGTACCACCGAGGCACCGTCGAAGTCACGGCCGGCGCCGGCGCCGCCGCAAATGGTTTCGTAGTACTGCCGCTCGCCGTCGCCGAAGGTGAAGTTGTTCATCGTGCCCTGCGATCCGGCCAGCACGCCGAGCGCGCCGTACAGCGCGTCGGTCACCGCCTGACTGGTTTCGACATTGCCGGCGACCACCGCCGCCGGATAGCGCGGATTGAGCATGCAGCCCTCGGGCACGATCAGTTCGATCGCCTTGAGACAGCCTTCATTGAGCGGGATGTCATCGTTCACCAGGGTTCTGAACACGTACAGGGTCGCGGCGCGGGCAATCGAAAGCGGCGCGTTGAAGTTGCTGCGCTGCTGTTCGCTGGTGCCCGAGAAATCGACGCGCACCCGGCGCGCCACGCGATCGACGCGAATCGAAACCTGGATACGTGCGCCGTCGTCCATGTCTACCGTGCAATCGCCATCCGCCAGTTTCGCGATGACACGGCGCACCGATTCCTCGGCATTGGCCTGCACGTGGCCCATGTAGGCTTCGACCACGGCGCGGCCATAGGTCGAGACCATTTTTCCGATGCCCTCGGCCCCGCGCGCGCAAGCCGCGAGCTGGGCCTGCAGATCGGCCAGGTTCTGATCGGGCCGGCGCGCCGGATACGCCCCGGACGCCAGCAATGCACGCACCGCGTGTTCTCGCAGTTGCCCCGCTTCGACCAGCAGGAAATCGTCGATCAGCACGCCCTCGTCTTCGACAGTGCGGCTGTTCGGTGGCATCGAGCCTGGCGTGAGTCCGCCGATATCCGCGTGGTGGCCGCGCGCGGCGACAAACACCAGCAGTTCCCCGGCCTCGTCGAACACCGGGGCGATCACCGTCACGTCCGGCAGATGGGTGCCGCCGTTGTACGGAGCATTGAGCATGTAGGCGTCGCCGACGGCGAAACCGCGTCCGTCGCGGCGCCGGCCATCGATGATCGCGCGCACGCTGTCGCCCATCGAACCCAGGTGCACCGGGATGTGTGGTGCGTTGGCGATCAATGCGCCGTGGCGATCGAACAGCGCGCAGGAAAAATCCAGCCGCTCCTTGATGTTCACCGAATAGGCGGTGCTCTGCAGCGCCACGCCCATCTGCTCCGCCACTGCCATGAACTGCTTGTTGAACACCTCCAGCATCACCGGATCGACCGCGGTGCCGATCGCGACACGCGACGGCAAGGGCACAACCCGGCGCAGGATGAGATTGAACAGGCGATCGACCTCGGCGCGCCAGCCCGGTTCGACGACCGTGGTCGCGGTGTCCTCTCGGATGATCGCTGGGCCGTCGATGGCGGCGCCGGCAAGGAGTGCGGCGCGATCATGAACGGGCGTGTCCAAGTCCTTGCCGTCGAAGTGCGCCTTGACCGTCCGTGGCCCACTGCCGTTGCTGGTCTTCCCTCTCCCTCCGGTAGAGGGACCGAGGCTGAGGGCGTCCGCCTCATTGAGGCTTGGCCCTGCAGAAGCGGTACCGATCACCTCCACCGACACCATCTCCACGATCACCGCCTTGTCGGGCGCCATGAATCCGAAGCGCTGCCGGTGCTGTGCTTCGAAGGTCTCGCGCATCACTGTCGGCGACTCCAGCGACACAGACAGCGTGGTATCCGAACCGGCGTATTTGATCTGCGCGCTCGCCTCGCGCGTGAGTGTGCGCAGCGGCACGCCCTGCGCACGCAACGCAGCCTCGGCTTCATCTCCCAGCACTTGCGCACTATCGGCGAGCACGACGACTGCATCGTCCAGCGGCACGTTCACGGTCCGTTCGCGAATCAGCCGCAGATCGGCCAGGCCCATGCCGTAGGCGGACAAGACACCGGCCAACGGATGAATCATCACGCGGCTCATGCCCAGGGCGTCGGCCACGCGGCAGGCGTGCTGGCCGCCGGCACCGCCGAAACAGACCAGGGTGTAGTCGCCCACCGCATAGCCACGCTGAATCGAAATCTGCTTGATCGCCTTGGCCATGTTCTCCACGGCGATGGTGATGAAGCCTTCGGCGATCTGCTGCGGCGTGCGCGCCTGAGCGCTGGCCTGTTCGACCTCATGAGCCAGGGCTACGAATCCGCGCTCCACCGCGTCGAGGTCCAGCGGCTGGTCGCCGTTCGCGCCAAACACCGCGGGAAACGATTGCGCCTGAATTCTGCCGAGCAGCAGATTGCAGTCGGTCACGGTCAGCGGCCCGCCGCGTCGATACGAGGCCGGCCCCGGCATCGCGCCGGCCGAGGCCGGGCCGACCCGCAGCCGCGAACCGTCGAAACGGCAGATCGAGCCGCCGCCCGCCGCCACGGTATGAATGTCCATCATCGGCGTGCGCAGGCGCACACCGGCGATCTGCGATTCGTGGGTGCGCTCGTAGTCACCGGCGTAGTGCGACACATCGGTGGAGGTGCCGCCCATGTCGAAACCGATGAGCCGCTCATAGCCTGCCGCCTGCGCCGTGCGCACCATGCCGACGATGCCACCGGCCGGGCCGGACAGCACCGCGTCCTTGCCGCGGAAGGCCTGAGCATCCACCAGGCCACCGGTGGACTGCATGAACAACAGCCGGGTATCGCTTGCCAATTCGCTCGCCACGCGTTCGACATAGCGTCGCAGGATCGGTGAAAGATAGGCATCGGCCACCGTGGTATCGCCACGCCCCACGAACTTGATCAGCGCGCTGACTTCGTGACTGACCGAGACCTGGGTGTAGCCGATGTCACGGGCCATTCGCGCCAGCCGCCGCTCGTGTTCCGGGAAGGCATAGCCATGCAGCAGCACGATGGCAATTGCGCGCAAACCCAGGTCGTACCCCGCCTGCAGTTCGCGACGCGCGGCAGGCTCGTCCAGTTCGCGGATCAGGCTACCGTCGGCGCCGACTCGCTCGTCGATTTCGATAACGCGTGAATACAGTGGGTTCGACAGGCGGATATTCAGCGCAAAGATGTCCGGCCGACTCTGGTAGCCGATCCGCAAGGCGTCACCGTGCCCGGCCGTGATTGCCAGCAGGGTCGGCTCGCCCTTGCGCTCCAGCAGCGCGTTGGTCGCCACGGTAGTGCCCATGCGCACGACTGCGATCGGCGCATCGCCATGCAAGTCCAGCAGCGCACGAATGCCGGCCGTGGCGGCATCGGAATAGCGCTCTGGATTTTCGGACAGCAGTTTGTGTGTCACCAGCGCACCGTCCGGACAACGCGCGACGATATCGGTGAAGGTCCCGCCGCGGTCGATCCAGAAGGCCCAGCAACCGCGCTCGAAGGTCTCGGGCATGGACTCGTCCAGAAAAGTCAGAAATCAGTCTCGCGCAAAGCCGCCAGGACGCCAAGGCGCGGACAGACTTCGTTCCGCCTGCATCGGCCCGACACGCGACTCGCCTACACGGCGGCGCGCAGACCCAAGTGTTCGACAAAAGGGTCGAAATCGCGATCTCGATACAGCAACGGATAGCGGTCCGCGATGCAGCGCGTAGCAATCAAAGTGTCGATGGTCTTGCGGACGGTGACGCCTCTGGCGCGCAGGCGGCGAAAATTTCGCGCCGCTTCGATTGCGATGGCTTGACCGACAATTTCCACCACTTGCAGTTCCCCGAGCAGCCGTCGCGCACGGCGGAAGTCGCGCTCATGCGTGAAGCCCTGCAACACCTCGGTCAGGATCAGGTCGCCGATCAATACCGGCTCGTTCCCCAAAGCGCCATCGAGCCGATCGGTTTCGGCGCAGGCGACACCCCGGAAATAGTCGACCCAGACACTGGAATCGACCAGGATCACACGGCATCTCCGGAGCCCATAGGCGTCCGGTCGACACGCATGGCCTCCAAATCTCCTTGCCAGTCCAGCTTGCCGCGGAATTTCCGCAACTGGGCCTGACGCTCCAGGCGCAACAGCGTGCGCAGGCCCTTCTCCACTGCCTCCCGCTTGGTCTTGATGCCAGTGAGTCGGAGCGTCTCCTGCATCAGGTCTTCGTCAATCACGATATTGGTGCGCATAATGTGTACTAAAAGATCAATTCATACACATTGTAGCAAGGCCAGCATTGGCTTGATAGCCGCCCGGACTGAATAACAAGGCTCAATTTCCGAACCTCATGCCCAGTATTGAAGAACAACGCGGTAAGGATGAAACTCTTCATGGTGCCGGAGTACATTAGGCACACGTTGTCCTGGATGGCTCTCCGTGAAACTGTTCGCATGGGCTCCGGAAAGGAATGCACTTCTGAAACGGGAGCGTGGTATCAGTTTCGAGGAGGTGCTGTTTCATCTGGAAGCCGGTGATGTACTGGACATCTTCGAGCACCCCAATCAAGACCGGTATCCGGGGCAGAGGATTTACGCGATCGAGATCGAGGCATATGTCTATCTGGTGCCATTCGTGGAGTCCGAGAACGAAGTCTTTCTCAAGACAATCATCCCAAGCCGAAAGGCCACCCAAAGATACAAAAGGTGAACGCGATGACTGAACGCGACCGGGAAGAAGAAGAAATTCTCGAAGCCTTCGAGGCTGGAACACTCAAGCGGGTTGCTGAGGCTCGGTCCTTGTTGCAGCGCCACCAAGGCTACGCCGAAGCGACGTTTCGAAAAGACGCACGAATCAACATTCGTCTGTCCTCACGCGATTTGCGTGGCTTGCAGAAACGCGCACTGGCGGAGGGCATCCCGTATCAAACCTTGATCGCGAGCATTCTCCACAAGTACGTGGAGGGCCGCTTGCGCGACGAAGGGTGAGTTCGAGAGCCCACATCGAATCCCGACGGCGCCAAAATCCTTCCTCGCGGAATCCGTGACCCCGCACCGGGGCCCCGGCAGCTTCAGGTTCCCTCGAGCTTTCGCGCCGCGATCCATGCCTCCACCTGCTGTTCCAGCACCGTCATCGGCAGCGATCCGTTGAACAGCACGGCGTCATGGAAGGTGCGTACGTCAAAGTCCGCACCGAGGGCAGCTTCGGCTCTGGAACGCAGCTCAACCAGTTTGAGTTCGCCGATCTTGTAGCCGAGCGCCTGCCCGGGCCAGGAGACGTAGCGCTGCAATTCGATATCGATGTTCAGCGGCGACATCGCGGTGTTGTCGGCGAAACAGGCACGGGCCTGCTCGAAGCTCCAGTGCTTCCAGTGAATACCCGTATCGGCGACCAGGCGGCAGGCGCGCCACATTTCGTAGGACAAACGACCGAACCGCTCGTAGGCATCGCGGTAGATTCCCATGCTTTCGCCGAGGCGCTCCGCGTACAGGCCCCAGCCTTCGCCGAACGGCGTGAAATACAGCTCGCGGCGGAAATCCGGCACTTCGTCCTGTTCCTGCGCGAGCGCGACCTGAATGTGGTGACCGGGCGCGCCTTCGTGCAATACCAACGCCGGAAGCTCATAGAGCGGGCGCTGGTCGAGATGTGAGGTGTTGATCATCAACCCGCCGGCCCGGCCCTTGTCCGGATCGCCGGAAAAATAACGGCCGGTGGTGTAGCCGTCCTCGATGTCCGCCGGCACCGCGCGCACGCCATAGCTGAGCCGTGGCAAGGTCTTGAAGTGGGCCGGCAGCAGGCCATCGACGCGCTTGGCGATTTCGGACGCCTTTTCGAGCAGGTCCTGACGGCTGGCCGCCACGAATTGCGGGTCGGCGCGCAGGCTGGCGATGAACGCGCTGAGCGTACCGTCGAAGCCGACCTCCTCCATCACCGCCTGCATGCGCGCGCGAATTCGCGCCACCTCGCGCTGGCCGAGTTCGAAGATCTGCTCGGGCGTCATCGTGGTCGTGGTATGACGTCGCACCAGGAAGCGGTAGTAGGCCTCGCCATCCGGCAGCGAGGACACCGCCAGGCTTTTCGTCGAGGCCGGCAGGTATTCGGCTTCGAGGAAGCGGGCGAAGTCGGCGCGCGCCGGGCCGATCCGGTCGCGGATCAGCGCGCGTCCTCGGTCGAGCAGCGCCGTCCGCTGCTGCTCTGGAATCGATTCCGGTAGCTCCGACAACGGCGCCAGCAGAGGGTCCTGTTCGACCGGCACCGCCGCCGCCCTGCGTACACGCGGCAACACCGATTCGACCGTGATGTGCGGCAACACGAATCCGGTGTCGACACCCCGCCGCAGATTGTCGAGGTTGGCGCGGTAGTAGTCCGGAACGGCTCCCAGTACCGCCAGCCAGTGCTCGGCCTGCTCGACCGTGGCGGGGCGGGTGCGGTCCGCGCGGTAGTTCAGCGCGAGGTCGAAACCGCCGTCGCTGTTGAAGGGCATGCGCGCCTCATCGAACGCGGTGGCGTCGATGTGCTCGTCGACCGTCCATTTGAGCAGGGCCAGGGTGATGCGATCCTTTTCATCCAGGCCTGCGGCCGGGATCCCGACGAGTCGTGCCCGCACCTGACGCAGACTGGTTTCGCGCAATTGGTCTGCCGCAGGACTGAGATCCGGCAGCAGCCGGTCGTCGCCCGCCAGATCATCCTCGCTCATTTCCGGCCAGTCGATCTGCTCGTAGAGCGCAACGGCTTCGGTCAGGGCCGGGTTGGTTACGGTTGCGGCCGGGGCCAGGTTCGCCCAGGCGATGAGGCCGGCGCACAGCCAAAGACCGAACGCATTTCGCATGAAGAAATCCCCAAAAACAGGTCAAGAACCCGGGCGACTCTAACCGCTTCGGCTCATGCCGGGCAGCATCCGCCATAGCGTGGTCGCTTGGATTAGACTTCGGCCCCGCGGTTCATACTCACCCCGCCTACGGAGTTCCAGAAATGGCTCAGACCATTGCCACCGCCGAGCTGCGCGCCCGCTTCGTCGAAGCGGCCACGGCGAAGTTCGCGACCAATGTCCCCGATTTCCTCGCCCTGCAAAAGCTGGTGGCGGACAACGGCGGCCGGTTCCGCAACGATCACGGCGCGATCCGCACGGCCGACCCGGCGGTGCGCGATCTGTTCGTGGAGGCCGCGGCAGTGCTGGGACTCCAGCGCGACCTGGACTACGCGTTCCCGACCAAGAAACTCGTGTCATTCGATCTTCAGGTACCAGGAGACGATTCCACGCAGTTCAAGATTTTCGTGTCGCAGGTCGACCTCGACGCCTTTCCGCCGGACGTGACTGCCCTGATTCGCGAGGATTGTGCGGAGCAGGCCGATGCGGTGGATCACGCCAGGTTCAGAGCCCTGATCGCCAAGGCTGGCGAATCCGGCCTGGAAGCCGATGAGGCGCAGGCTTTCATCGACTATTTCGTCGACCGATTGATGACGCGCAACGGACCGCCGATGAAACGCAGCACACTGCAGGCAGTTGCCGAAGTCTCAGGGGAAGCCGCCAGTGCACTGGCGCTGGGGCCGGACTTCAACCACGTGACCATCGACGTGCTCGCCGCCGGCTATCCCGGCATCGACGAAATGACGACAGCGATGCGTGAACGGGGCTTCCGCCTGCTGCCGAAGATTCAGGGCGAACCCGGCAGCAAGCTGCGTCAGACGGCGACGATGGCGGCGACGATGGAGACGCCGGTGCGCGAGGCCGACGGCCGCATCGGCAGCGCGCAGACCGAAAGGCAGTTCGTGGAAATCATCGAACGCGGACTGGTCGACAGGACCGACGGTGCGCCGCGCATCTTCAAGAATTTTCTCGCCGCCAATGCCGAGAAGATCTTCGATGCCGCAAGCACGCATGCGCGCGCGGCAGCCGAAAGCTGCTGAGCCGTCTCAGTCCTCGGCAATCTCGATGCTCGGAAACGCGTCAGGCGCTTCGCCGTAGGCCAGGCGAGCCACGGCCCGGCGCGCGATGCTGCGATAAAGCAGGGCGATCTCGGATTCGGGCTCCGCAACCACGGTCGGCACACCGGAATCGGCCTGCTCGCGGATCGAGCGCGACAGCGGCAGGCTGCCGAGCAGTTCCACGTCGTAACGCTCCGCGATACTGTCGCCGCCGCCCTGGCCGAACACGTGCTCGCTGCGCCCGCAGTTCGGACAGGTGTACAGCGCCATGTTCTCGACAATGCCGAGCACCGGCACTTCCACGCGGCGGAACATCTGCAGGCCGCGCTTGGCATCGAGCGTGGCGATGTCCTGCGGCGTGGTCACGATCACCGCCCCGGCCAGGGGAATGCGCTGCGCCAGCGTCAGCTGTACGTCGCCGGTACCGGGCGGCATATCGACCACGAGATAATCCAGATCGTCCCAGCGCGCGTCGTTGATCAACTGCATCAGCGCCTGCGTGACGATCGGGCCGCGCCAGATCATCGGCTGCTCGGGGTCCACCAGAAAACCGATCGACATCACCTGCAGCCCGTGCGCACGCACCGGGATCGCGAGCTTGCCATCCGGCGATTGCGGCTTCTCGTCCGGCACGCCCAGCATCTGCGGCTGACTGGGGCCATAGATATCCGCATCGAGCATGCCGACACGCGCGCCTTCCGCCAGCAGCGCCAGCGCGAAATTTGCGGCGACCGTGGACTTGCCGACGCCGCCCTTGCCGCTGGCCACGGCGATGACATTGCGAATACCCGGCAAAGGCACCAGCTTCTGCTGCGCCGCATGCGAGCGCACGGCCCAGTCCAGCGTGACTTGTGATTCGATGCCATGTTCAGTCAGCAGGGCGCGCACCCGGCCGATCAGGGTGTCGCGCAGGCTCGCCGCCGGGAAGTCCAGACGCAGATGCACGATGGCGCGGCCGTCCTCGCGACGTGCCTCGGCGACGGCCCCGGCCTCGGCCAGTCCGCGACCGATCAAGGGGTCGACGATCTGATCGAGCAGGGCCAGCAGTTCGGTATCGGCGTGCGCGTTCACGAAACCTCGGAATGTGCAAAGGGGGCGGAAAGTCTAGGCCGCTATCACGCGACATGCACAGGCCTCGTTGGGCTCAATGCGCACCCGGCGGCGGCGCTCCCCCCTTGCGCAGTGCGAACACCGAGAGCAGGCAGGCAAAGATGATGATCGCCAGCACGTGAAAGACATCGACGAACGACAACATCGTCGCCTGCTGCACCACCATCTGATAGATCGCGCCGTGGGCTGCCTGTTCACTGCCGGTGGCCGCCTGCAGGCCGTCCATCGTGGCCTGGTAGACCGGGTCGAGCGGCGTTACACGGTCGACCAGTTCCACCTGGTGGGCCTGCGCGCCGCGCGCCAGCAGTGTGGTGGTCAGTGAAATGCCGAAACTGCCGCCGACGTTGCGCATCAGGTTGATGAGCGCGGAGGCGGAACCGCTCTGGTCGGGCGAGATCCCGACATAGGCCAGGGTATTGATCGGTATGAACAGAAAGGCCAGCCCCGCAGTCTGGAACATGCGCGCCCACACCAGCGTATTGAAGTCCACGTCCAGACTCAGCGTGCCCATGTAGAGCATCGAGCTGCCGACGATCATGCAGCCGATGCCGATCAGCAGACGGGCGTCGATCACCGACACCAGCCGCCCCATCAGCGGCATCAGCACCAGCAGGATCATGCCGCCGGGCGTCAGCACCAGGCCGGCCAGCAGCGCGTTGTATCCCAGCAGCGACTGCGTCAGCTGCGGCAGCAGCAGGGTGGTGCTGAGCAGAACGAAGCCCAGCAAGAACATGAGGCCGTTGGCGATGCCGAAATTGCGTTGCCGGAGCAGGCGCAGGTTGACGATGGGATCCTTCTGGCGCAGTTCCCAGAACACCGCGCCGACGATTCCTATCGCCGCGAACAGCGCCCACAACTGGATGAAGCCGGAGTCGAACCAGTCTTCCTGCTGGCCCTTGTCGAGCACGATCTGCAAGGCACCGAGCCCCAGCGTGATCAGAGCCAAACCCAGGTAGTCGATCTTGAACCCGCGTGCCATTCGCGTCTTGCGGGCCTCGACCAGTTCCGGGGGGTCGGACACGAACACGCGCGCCAGCGCGATCAGCAGCATGCCGATCGGCACATTGATCAGAAAGATCCAATGCCAGCTGTAGTTCTCGGTGATCCAGCCTCCCAGGGTAGGTCCGATCGCCGGCGCCGCGACCACGGCCATACCGTAGATGCCGAAGGCCATGCCGCGCTTTTCCGGCGGGAAGGCATCCGACAGGATCGCCTGCGACACCGGCTGCAGGCCGGCCCCGCCGAAGCCCTGCAGCACGCGGGCGCAGATCAGCAACTCCAGGCTGGGCGCGATCCCGCATAGGAACGATGCCACCGAGAACACGCCCACCGACATGATGAAAAAACGGCGACGGCCGATCAGATCCGACAGCCAGCCGCTCATCGGCAGCACGATGCCATTGGCCACCAGATAGGAGGTCAGCACCCAGGTGGACTCCTCCTGGCCCGCAGACAGCGAACCGGCGATGTGCTGCAGCGCGACGTTGGCGATGGAGATGTCCAACACCTCCATGAACGCCGCAATCCCGACGACCGTCGCGATCAGGTACGGGTTGCGGGCGCTCGCAGGAAGACCCGCCGAGCCGGCGCTGATCCCGGCCATGCCGCGCCCTAGGGACCGCTCTGGCGCGGCAGCTCGCGCGGGGCGCGTGCGACATCCACGGTCGGCACCACGGACATGCCGGGCACCAGCCGGTGCGCCTCATCCGGTTCCGGGTCAAACATCAGCTTCACGGGTACCCGCTGCACCACCTTTACATAGTTCCCGGTGGCGTTCTCCGGCGGCAGCAGGCTGAATATGGAGCCCGTGCCGGCCTGGATGCTTTCCACGTAGCCGTGGAATTCATAGTCCGGGTAAGCGTCGATCTCGAAGCTCGCCGCCTGGCCGGGACGCATGTCCGTGAGCTGGGTTTCCTTGAAGTTGGCGATCACCCAGGGCTCGTTCGACACCAGCGCCAGCATCGGCTTGCCAACCGCCACCTGCTGTCCGGCAAGCACGTTCTTGCGCGTTACACGGCCGGCGCGCGGCGCGCGGATTTCGCAATACGACCGCTCAAGCTCGGCCTGACGCAGGATGGCTTCGGCCTGCTCCAGCCGGGCCTGGGCGGCATTCACCTGAGCCTGCCTGGCGGCAACCTGCTGCGGCGCGGTTCGCGCCTGACGCAGGCCGGCGCGGGCCTGCTCGACCTGCTCGCGTGCGGACTGCGCCATGGTCTCGATCTGATCGACCTGCTGACGCGCGATTTCATCCTTGGCCAACAGGTCGCGGTAGCGCTGCGCATCCTTGGCGGCGCGTGAGGCCTCCGACTGTGCGGCCCGCAAGACCGCTTCGGCCTGCAAGACACCGGCTTCACTTTGCTCGCGCGTCAGGTCCAGGTCGGCTGCGGCGGTTTCGAGCTGGGCACGCGCGGTCGCCACTGCGGCACGAGCCTGATCAACCTGCACGTCATAGTCCACCGGGTCGAGCCGCACCAGCGGCTGTCCGGCGTCGACCCAGTCATTTTCGTCGACCAGCACTTCGGCAACGGTACCGTTGATCCGCGGCGACAATTGCACGATATCGGCCTGGATGAAGGCGTTGTCCGTAGACACCCGTCCACGCCCCAACCACCACCAGGCGACCACGCCCAGCGCCACCACGATGATCGCCACCAGAGTGCCGGCACGGGATCGTCGTTTCTTGCGATCGTTCACCGACTGCGTCGGCTCAGCCATGGTTGTTCCTTTCGGCTACGCCAAGCCCTCCGCCGTCATTGCGGCTCGCAGGGCTCGCAGCAGCAGGCGAGGCAATCACATTCTGTTCCAGACTGAATGTTTCGGCCTGCCCCAATGCCGCCGCGAGATTGACGCGCGCCTGCTGGAAGCCGGCCAGTGCCTGCACGTAGCCCGCCCGCGCCTCGGTCAACGATGCCTGCGCGGACACCACTTCGATGTTGTCCGCCACGCCCTGGCTGAAGCGGTCTCGCGCCAGCGTCAGCTCACGCTCCGCCAGGGAACGGGTCGACGCCGCAGCGTCCACCTGCTCGGCACGATTGCGTACCTGCACCAATGCCGTGAGCACATCCTCCTCGACCTGGGCATTGAGATCGTCCGCACGCAGGCGTGCTTCAGTGATGCGACTCAGGGCGGCATCGGTGGCGGCGCCGATGGTTCCGCCGGTGAAAATCGGCACTTCGACGCTGGCGCCATAGCGATAGGTCCGTTCCTCGTTCTGTACCGGGGTACTGCCGGAATAGCCGTAGTCGGCATATGCCACGAGTTTGGGCAGACGTTCGCTCCTGGCCGCGGCCAGGAGCTGATCGAGCTGATCGAGCTGCGCCGCGATCACCAACAGATCGGGCCGCGTGCGTCGCGCCACCGAAAGCGCCTGTTCGGGCTCCGGCACCATGACTTGCTGGCGTTGCAGACGACCCGTCAGGTTCATGGGCTGGTCGCTCGGCAACGCAATCGCGCGGCGCAAATTCAGGCGCGCCGTCTGCAAGGCGGTATCCGCCTCGGACACACGAAAGCGGTTCTGCGAAACAGCCGTTTCGGCACGCGCCACGTCGATTCCGGAAGCCACGCCGGCATCACGCTGATCGACCGCCAGCCTGTAAAGATCCTCGGACAGCGCGAGGTTGGCCTTGCCTGCTTCGAGCCCCTGTTCCGAACCCAGCACATTGATATAGGCGATCGCCGCACGTGAGGCCGCGTGCTCACGCGCCAGCGCCGCCTGCGCCTTGGCGACGTCGACCGCCAGGCGTGCGCTGCGGCTCTGCAGCACGCGACTCCAGTCGAAGATCACTTGCGACAGCTCGACCCGTGCGTCGAAGGTCGAAAACGGACCGATGAGGGGATCGAGGCCCGGAAGCATGAGGCCCTGCGCCGCCAGATTGGTGGTTGCGCGCGTCTGCGAGGCCGCCAGATCAACCTGTGGCCGGAGGCTGCCGTCGGCCTGTCGCGCCTCGGCGTCTGCGGTGCTCACCGCGGCGCTGGCGGCGAGCGAGGATGGCGCACGCGCCACCGCATCGTGAATCGCCTGTTCGAGCGTCAAGGGCGCCTCGGCGGCCCATGCGGCCCCGCTGCACAAGAGCATGGCGCCGATCAGGACCAGGCCACGTGCCTTGCAGGACTTCGAGCAGGGCGCACTATCGCGCTGAAGATGGTTCATGTAGACGTTTCCTTTTGTCAGCCGATGCCTGTTACCAGTGCGTGACCAACAGCTTCTTCACAAGAGACTTGAGACGTTTGCGCTCTGAAAGGCTGAGCGGTTCCAGAAACTCGTCCTCGGCCAAGGCCATTCGCGGCATATTGGCTTCGAGATAATCAAGGCCCTTGGCCGTCAGCGTCACGGCATTGGCGCGCCGGTCGTCCGGATCGCGCTCGCGCACGACCATGTCGAGACGTTCCAGATGGTCGATGAACTGCATGACGGTGGTTCTGTCACCACGCAGCAACTCGGCGATATCCGTCTGGCGCATCGGACCACGGCTGTGCAAAAGCCGGAGCAGCCCGAAGTGACGCGGAGTGAGGCCGTCCGGAGCGGTGACCTGATTGAGGCGCTCGGTCAGAAACAAGGTCGTCTTGATCAGGCTGAACGCAAGGTAGTCTTCGAACTCGGATGGCAGGCCTAGAGTACCCGTTGCCGATTCGGAGATTGGATGTTTTCCGGCCAATGATAATACGCGGTACGACAGATATTCAGCGATACTGACATTCCATACGGCGGCGATCAAGCACCCCTACCATCGCGAATCCAGAAACCGGCCGTTCACCATGAACCGAAGCGCAATCCTCAGCCTGCTTGGCACCCTCCTGCTGGTTTTCGCCGTCGCCGCAATTGGCGGGCTCGCCACCGCGAGCAGTGTCGACACTTGGTATCGTGCTCTTGAGAAGCCGGTCTTCAATCCACCCGATTGGGTGTTCGGCCCAGCCTGGACAGCGCTCTACCTGATGATGGCCGTGGCCGCGTGGCGGGTTCTGTATAGCGGTGGTTGGACGCCCGCTTCAGCGGCCTTGAGCCTGTTCGCTGCGCAGCTCGCGCTGAACGGCCTCTGGTCGGTGCTGTTCTTTGGACTGCGCCGGCCGGAATGGGCCTTGTTCGAAATTCTGCTGCTGTGGCTGGCGATCCTGCTGACCACACGACGCTTCTTCGCGCACGACCGAGTCGCAGGCTGGCTGATGCTGCCATATCTAGCCTGGGTTTCGTTCGCGGCGCTGCTCAACGCCTCGATCGTACGGCTTAACTGAACGTCGGCGCGCTTCAGTAGCCGTATGCGTATTCGTGACGGATCCGCTCGTGGCGCTCGTAAGGCCGTCCGCTATCCAGCAGAATCGTGACGCCCCCGACATCGATGCGACTACCCAGAAACGAGGGCGCACGGCTTGCGCTGTGCCAGCTGTGGCCTTGCGGCCAGTACCAGAGGTTGCGGTCCGGCGCGTAATAGGTTTCGTAACGTGGATAGTAGACATACCGGTAGCGCGCGGGCTGGTGCGCTGCGTACGGCTGCCGATAGATCACGCGGACGTCTCGCTCGTGCTGCGCGTAACGGGCATTGTGCTCGTGACGATTATCGTGACCATGCCGACCTTCATGACCGTGGCGATCATTGCGGTCGCGATGCTCGTCGTGACCCTTGTTGGCGTACCACTTGGAATCGGCCAGGACCGGTGCTGCCGCCAGTGACAGCGCGCAGGCGGCAAGCAGGGCGCCATATCGTGACAGCCGACAGGGTGATTGACGGTTCATCGTGGCTCCGTGATGCCGAAACGGGCATCCTTGGGTGGTAGGCCGACGCTAGAGCGCGAAACGTGAACGCGGCCTGAACTGTCTCCATGCGATAATCCGCGCCCCTCTGACTGTCCCGAAGCCGGCCATGCCGCGCAAGATCTTCGTCACCAACGCCCTGCCCTACGCCAACGGACCGATTCATCTCGGTCATCTGGTGGGCTACATCCAGGCCGACATCTGGGTTCGATTCCAGCGTCTGCGTGGCCATGAAGTCACCTATGTCTGCGCCGACGACGCGCACGGCACGCCGATCATGCTGGCCGCGGAAAAGGCCGGCGAAACGCCCGAGGCCTTCATCGCGCGAATCCGTGACATGCACGAGCGCGACTTCGCCGGCTTCAACATCAGTTTCGACAACTATTACACGACGCACTCGGACGAAAATCGCGAACTGGCGCAGCGTATCTATAGGGCACTGCGCGAGGCCGGCCACATCGCCACGCGCTCGGTCGAGCAGGCCTACGACCCGATCAAGCAGATGTTCCTGCCGGACCGCTACATCAAGGGCGAATGCCCGCGTTGCGGCACCACCGACCAGTACGGCGACAACTGCGAAAACTGCGGCGCCACCTACGCACCGACCGAGCTGAAGAATCCACGTTCGGTGGTGTCCGGCGCCGTACCGGAAACACGCGCCTCGGATCATTACTTCTTCCGGCTGGAAGCACTGCAAGCCGCCGTGGAGCAGTGGCTGGCGGAATCAAAGTTGCAAAGCGCGGTGCGCGCCAAGCTGCGCGAATGGACCACGGCCGGCCTGCGCGACTGGGATATCTCACGCGACGCGCCTTACTTCGGCTTCGAGATTCCGGACGCACCCGGCAAATACTTTTATGTCTGGCTGGACGCGCCGGTCGGCTACTTCGCCAGCCTGCAGAACTGGTGTACCACCCAGGGCCGCAACATCGACGACTACATCGCCATCGGTTCCGAATGGGAGATGTGGCACTTCATCGGCAAGGACATCGTCAACTTCCACGGCCTGTTCTGGCCGGCCATGCTCAAGGGCGCCGGACTGCGCCTGCCGACCGGACTGTCCGTCAACGGCTATCTGACGGTGGACGGCGCCAAGATGAGCAAGAGCCGCGGTACCTTCATCCGCGCCGACACCTACCTGCAGCATCTGAATCCGGAATGCCTGCGCTACTACTACGCTGCCAAGCTGTCGGACGGCGTGGTCGATCTCGACCTCAATCTCGACGACTTCGTCGCGCGCATCAACAGTGATCTGGTCGGCAAGTACGTCAACATCGCCAGCCGCTGCGCCGGCTTCATCAGCAAGCGTTTCGGCGGGCGTCTGGCGGAGGCCGTGCATGATCCGGCCTTGCTCGACCGATTCGCGGCCGAAGCCGAGACGATCGCCGGGGCCTACGAAACCCGCGACTTCGCCGCCGCAGTACGCCGCATCATGGCGCTGGCCGACCAGGCCAATGAAGTGATCCAGAAGAACGCCCCGTGGCTGATCGCCAAGGATCCGGCGCGCGAAGCCGAGCTCCATCGGGTGTGCACCACGTTCCTCAACGTGTTCCGGCTGCTGACGCTGTATCTCAAGCCGGTGCTGCCGAAACTCGCCAGCGAAGCCGAAGCCTTTCTGGCGATTCCCGCGCTGCAATGGACCGACGCGGCCACGCCCTTGCTCGATCACGGGATTCGCCCGTACCAGCCACTGATCACCCGTATCGAAACCGACAGGATCAAAGCCATGGTCGACGCATCCCGGGAAGATCTCGCCCCCGCGACCGCAGCCGCCACAAGCGCAGCGGCATCGCAATCCGAGGAAATCGGCATCAATGATTTCACCCGGGTGGATCTGCGCATCGCGCGTATCGACGCCGCCGAGGCGGTGGAAGGCGCTGACAAACTGCTCAGGCTGACACTGGACGTGGGCGAGCTGGGCAAACGCCAGGTCTTCGCCGGCATCAAATCGCAGTACACACCGGAATCGCTGGTCGGGCGTTTGACCGTGGTGGTGGCCAATCTGGCACCGCGCAAGATGCGTTTCGGCCTGTCCGAAGGCATGGTGCTCGCCGCCTCCTTCGGTGACGGCAAGCCGTACATTCTGTCGCCGGACTCGGGCGCCGAGCCCGGCATGCGCGTCAAGTAAACCTCCCGGATTTCGCGTGAGTCTTGCCGACTCCATCGATGCACGGCTGCCGCAGACGCAATGCACGCGCTGCGGTTACGACGGCTGCCGCCCGTATGCGGAGGCGATCGCCAGCGGCGAGGCTCGCATCAATCAGTGTCCACCGGGCGGCGGCGAGACGATCGCGGAACTCGCGGCAATCACCGGCCAGCCGGCGCTGCCGCTGGACCCGGCTTACGGTGAGCCGGAGACGCAGCCGTTCGTGGCGCTGATCGACGAAGCGCGCTGCATCGGCTGCTACAAATGCATCCAGGTCTGCCCGGTGGACGCGATCGTCGGCGCGCCCAAGCTGATGCACACCGTAGTCGAAGCCGAGTGCACCGGCTGCGAGCTATGCCTGCCGCCGTGCCCGGTCGACTGCATCGAGTGGGTGCCGCGTCAGATCGACCCGTACCTGGGCCGCGAGCGCGCAACGCGCTCGCGGCAGCGCTTCGAGTTACGCACAGCCCGCCTGCAAGGCCAGAGCGATGAGCGCGAATCGAAACGGCGAGCGCGAACCTCGCCGTTGCGCGACGCGGCGACGATGGACGATCTGCTCGCAAGAGTCCGTGCCCGCGCCGGCAAACCCTGATTCGCCGCTGGCCGCGCGCTGGCGCAGCGCGGGGACAGTCACATAGGATTCACGGTCCCACCACCGGCACCGCCCGATGAAGAAATACCCGCCGACCGCCAAAGAGCTGCGCCAATGGATGGATAAGAAAAATCTGTCCAACAAGGACGTGGCCAAGGCGCTGCATCTGTCGGACGGTCGCGTCGTGCGTTTCTGGACACAAAAAGAAGAACCACGCCAGATCCCGTACCCGAGCTGGTACACGCTGCGCCACAAATTCGGCAAGTAACCGCCGGCCCGCCTTCGCTGCCCTTCCCCGAAGGATCGAATTCCCACGCAGTTTCCGTGTCGGATTTATAGGATCAATCATCCTAAGAAAAAAGTTGACGTCCTGGATATTTATCCCTATCGTAGTTTTGTGACATCAACATGACATGGAGGAGACCGATATGAAAAAGAGCCTGCTACTGGTTTTGGCCCCGGCGGCATTACTGATGGCCTGCGCCTCGACTTCACAGCCGGTCGCCTCCACAGCGCAGACTGCGGCTGCGCCGACCTACTCCTGGACGGCCAGACAACCGGTGCGACAGACCGCGTTCTTCGTCAAGAACGCCTCCTGTGAAGACACCTCCGGATTCACCGGTTCCGGCAACGCCTATTCGGCGGAGTTCCAGGACTACAAGGACTGCATGAACGCGGAGGGATTCGAACTGGTGGTTTCGCGCTAAACGCGCACCGCTGGCGAGGAGCAAGGGCCGCGAATCGCGGCCCTTGCTCCTTGGAATACCGCTGCACCGCACGGTTCATAATGCGCGGAGATCCGCTTGGAACCCGCCACGCTTGAACGCCCAGACCCGCCGCGAGATTTTCGCGCGCCTCAAGCAAAACAATCCGGCCCCGACCACGGAGCTGCTCTACACCACGCCATTCGAGCTGCTGGTGGCAGTCGTGTTGTCGGCTCAGGCCACAGACGTGTCCGTCAACAAAGCCACGGCGCGCCTTTACCAGGTCGCGAATACACCGCAGGCGATCCTGGATCTGGGATTGGAGGGTTTGCGCGAACACATCAAGACCATCGGCCTGTTCAACGCCAAGGCCAGGAACGTCATGGCGCTATGTCGAATCCTGGTGGAGCAACATGATGGCGAAGTGCCGCGCTCACGCGAGGCCCTGGAAGCCTTGCCCGGCGTCGGCCGCAAGACCGCCAATGTGGTGCTGAACACCGCTTACGGCGAACATACGATCGCCGTGGATACGCATATCTTCCGCTTGGCCAATCGCATCAAGCTGGCGCCTGGAAAAACCGTGCGCGAGGTCGAGGATCGGCTGATGCGGGTCATCCCCAGGGAATATCTGCGCGATGCGCACCACTGGCTGATCCTGCACGGCCGCTACATTTGCAAGGCCCGCGTGCCGGAATGCTGGCGCTGCCCGATCGAGGACCTGTGCCCCTACCGACCGAAAACGCCCGAGCCCGGGGAGCAAACCGCAACACCCCGCCGCGGTCGCCGCATCGGGCCGGGCTGAGCCGCGAGCTACGACTCCGGAGCGGTCGGGAACTCGAACTCGACGCGGTTACGGCCACGATCCTTGGCGGCATATAGATTGTTATCCGCCATCGCGATCAGATCGTCGGCCTCCGCCGTCTCGTCCGGCAACATCGAGGCCACGCCGAGGCTGATCGTGACGATACCGTTGATGCCGCCGGCCGCATGGTCGATACGCATGGATTCGACCGCACGCCTCACCATCTGCGCGATATCCGCCGCGTCGGCCAGATCGGTACGGCCGAGCACGATCGCGAACTCTTCCCCGCCGTAGCGCGCCACCAGATCGAGCGGGCGCTTGGCCAGGCTGCGCATGGCATGCGCGACCTGACGCAGACAGTCATCGCCGGCCTGATGTCCCAGATGATCGTTGTACGACTTGAAACAGTCGATATCGATCAGGATCAGCGATACCGGCACGTGCTCGCGCAAGGACAGGCGCCATACCAGCGCCAGAAACTCGTCGAACGCGCGACGATTGGCGAGCCCGGTCAACGCGTCTTCCATGGCCACGCGCTGCAATGCCGAATTGGCTCGCTCCAGCTGCGCGGTACGGCTCTGCAGATCCGCGGTGCGCTTGCTGATGATCGCGTCGCGCTCGTCGATCACATGCTCCATGCGGCGGCGCAAAAGCTTGGCTTCTTCCAGCGATTCACGCAGCTGTCCATAGGACAGGTCAAGGCGCCGCAGCAAGGCATTGAATTCGCCGAACAATGCGCGGATTTCCCGCGGGGCATCGTCCGGCACATCGAGTTGGTGCTGGCCACCTTCCAGATTCAGGTCCGCGAGATCACGCGCCAGGCCCGCGAGCGGTTTGGTGACCCGATGCGCCACCGCCTGCGCCACCAGCCAGGACACCATGGATGCCAGCAACAACAGGCAAGCCGCCACCGCGTATTCATTCCATTCACGCAGTTCCACGGTCTGCACGTAGCGCCGACCGGAGACGACGAAGCCATTGGACAGCGTACGATCGGCCAGCAACACGGATTCGGGGACCGCGCTTGTCGCGACATGCGCACTCAGAGCCACCTCGTGGCCGGCGGCATCCAGCAGCCGAAGGTCCATATCCTGACCACCAATTTCTCGCCCAAGAGCAATCAAAGGTGCCAGCGAGAATTCCAGATGGACCGCTCCCGAATAGACGTCTGCCGCGTCGCGAATCGGCACCGTGACGCCGAGTTGCGCATCGCCGCCAGCCGGCTGGCGCAGCGTCGAAAATCGTGCCGGCGACTGCCTCGACAACTCCGGAAGATCGGACGCAGGCCTTGCGCCGCCCGGCGATGCGCTAATGATCGCACCCTCTGCGTCCGTGATCGTAATGCTCAGCACCGTTTCGCGCTGACTTACGATCAGCTCAGGCAAAGACCGGCTCACACCGGGATTCGGCCCGGAATAGAGATGCACCGCCTCGGCCACCGAACTGGCGATGACGATATTGGAGTCGAGATAGGCATCCATTCCCCGCGCGACACCGCCGACGATGCGTTGCAGATCGGCCATGTCGTCCTGCTCGGCGCGGTCGATGAACAGAAAGCTGAGCATCAGACCAGCAATCACCATGGGGATCAGCGTCGCCAAGGCGACCCAGTTTCCCACGAACATGTAAAACGCCTTGCCGCCAAGATCCGCCGGCGGCGACGCTCGATCCCCTGACATCGCAACAAAGCTCCTGAGCAAAAAGCGAAGCTCGCCGCCGCCCCTCCCCTGGACAGCACCGAAAACACGCGTTCGTTCCATTTTGCGGGTGCGCATCGCCTCTTACGGGCCGATATCTGTACGCGCAAGTCCTGCGTGACCGGCAGAGCCGCAAGGAATTCTGAAATTCCGACTGTAGGCCCGGCAACTCACCGAGCGGCCGTCATACAGACAAACGGCCCGGTTCAGCGCATCGAAGGTCGCACCGACGCCATGAGCATACGGGAACCCGCCGAAAAGTGATCAAAAGTCGTAATCTGGATTCGATTTGTCGAAGTCCAGGTCCGTCAGACCTGCGTCGAGCATGATCATCGAGAAGCGCGAGTCTTCCATCAGCGTACCGTCCGGCGACCACAGGCGCAGCCCGACCGGCAGCCCGCTTTGCGTATCGACGCACAGCTCGCGCGCACCCACTTCAAAACGGCGCGGCACCTCGGCGCCACCGTCGAAACGCAGGCAGGTAGCCTCGGCTTCGTTGATGGTCCGAACCGAGGTCTGCGGGCTCAGCCCGCGTTCGCGTACATCGTCGACCATCCGCGACAAACCGAACAGACCGATCTCGTCCGGCGAGCGGAAACCCAGGCCGCGCGCCGAGGATTCCTTCTTCGGGTCCATGGTGATGCTGACCATGCCCAGGAATCCCCCTTCGTGAACCTGGATCTTGCCATCGTACTTGTCGCTGCAGTACAGCATCTCGCGGCCCTTGTGCGGCTTCTCGATCCAACGCATGTAGACGCAAGCAGGTTCACGGCGATGCTTGACCAGCACGGTGGCTGGCTCCATGTCGTCCGATGGATCGTCATGGCGCTGATCGCGGTCCATGTGCAGCGTGTAATCGTCCACATCCGCCGCGATCTGGGCCAGGCGTTTGAGCGGTGCGAGCGGATCGGCAGAGGCCTGCGCGTGTGCAGCAAAACTGGTGCAGGCGAACAGCAGCACGAACATCGGCGGGACCCAGCCGGACTGAGGCTTGATCAGAACATTCATAACCGAGAGTGAAGCACGCATGAGGCGCCTCCGCATCGGCCGATCTGTAAGCACTTGTTTCGTAAACCGCGCAGCGACCGATCGGTTGACCGCGCTACTCGAATTCGATGTGCTCGCCGTGCACGCGGCGCACCACGAAGCCGCCCTCGCCCAGATCGCGAATCACCTGTTCCGCGTGCGCGCCGTCCTGTGCCTCGATCAACATCTCCAGCACCGTCAGCTTGGCGCCGTGGCCGGTAGCCAGTCGCTCATGATGCACCTGCACGATATTGCCGCCGGCGGCGCCGACACAGCCCGCGACACGCGCCAGAAAGCCGGGACTGTCCTCGATCTCGATCGACAGCGACACCAGCCTCGATTCGTGCACCAACTGACGCAGCAGCACCGAGGCCAACAGGCGCGGATCGATGTTGCCGCCGCACAGGATCAAGCCGAGGCGCCGTCCGGCGAAGCGCGCCGGATCGGACAGCAGGGCCGCCAGCCCGCTGGCGCCGGCGCCCTCGACCACGACCTTCTCGACATTGGCCAGCATGCCCACGGCCCGTTCGATCACGGCTTCCTCCACGCGCAGCAGATCGGCGGCGTGATCGCGGATCAAGGGCAGCGTCATCGCGCCGACGTTCTTCACGGCAATGCCTTCGGCGATCGTCGGGCCGCCACGCGCTAGCGAGGCATCGCCTTGCAGCGCGGCATAGGCCGAGCAATAGCCCGCCGACTCCACGCCATACATTTCGATCTTCGGGTTCACGTCATGTGCCGCCACAGCATTGCCGGCGAACAGGCCGCCGCCGCCGATCGGAATCAGCATCGCGTCGAGGTCCGGCTGCTCGCCGAGCATCTCCAGGGCGATCGTGCCCTGCCCGGCCATCACCAGAGGATCGTCGTAGGGATGCACCAGAGTGTAGCCGCGCGGCAACAGCTCGCGTTCCAGATAGGTCCAGGAATCCGCCAGTGTTTCGCCTTCCAGCAGCACCTCGCCGCCGAGTTCGCGCGTGTTGCGCACCTTGGTGAACGGCGTGTTGCGTGGCATCACGATCAGGCTTTTGATACCCAGCCGCGTCGCGTGATAGGCCACCGCCTGCGCGTGATTGCCAGCCGACATGCAGACCACGCCCTGCGCGCGCTGGTCCTCGCTGAGGCTGGCGAGCTTGTTGAGCGCACCGCGCTCCTTGAACGAAGCGGTGAATTGAAAGTTCTCGAACTTGAGCCAGACATCGGCGCCGGTGATTTTCGAAAGCACGCGGGACGGCCGCATCGGCGTCCGCATCACCTGGCCGGAAATTCGCTGCGCCGCCGCCCGCACATCCTCGATCGTGATCGACATGATTCAATCCACTGGAACAGTTGGCGATTATAGGGTGACGCAACACGGCAACCCTGACCAAACAAGCCAATATCCCGCTTTTCCGGAGGTGCGCCGTGACAGCGCACCCCGCGACCGCGATAATTGCGTGTTCCCCCGCACGCCACAGCAGACATATCAGATGGCTCAGTACGTCTACACGATGAACCGGGTCGGCAAGGTCGTCCCGCCCAAGAAGGAAATTCTGCGCGACATCTCGCTGTCCTTCTTCCCCGGCGCCAAGATCGGCGTCCTCGGCTACAACGGCGCCGGCAAGTCCACGCTGCTCAGGATCATGGGCGGCATCGACAAGGACTTTCACGGCGAGGCGCGGCCCATGCCCGGCCTCAAGGTCGGCTACCTGCCGCAGGAACCGCAGCTGGATCCCGAAAAGGACGTGCGCGGCAACGTGATGGACGGCCTCGGCGAACTCGGCACCGCACTGGAACGCTTCAACGCAGTCACCAAGGGCTTCGAAGACCCGGATGCGGACTTCGATGCGCTGCTGGCCGAACAGGCCGAGCTACAGGAAATCATCGAGGCCGCCAATGGCTGGGAGCTGGACGTCACGCTCGACAAGTCCGCCGAGGCGTTGAATCTGCCGCCCTGGGACGCGAACATCGAATCGCTGTCCGGCGGTGAACGTCGCCGCGTCGCACTGTGCCGCCTGCTGCTGTCCAAGCCGGACATGCTGCTGCTGGACGAGCCGACCAACCACCTCGACGCCGAGTCCGTGGCCTGGCTGGAAAAGTTCCTCAACGACTTTCCCGGCACCATCGTCGCGGTCACGCATGACCGCTACTTCCTCGACAACGTCGCCGGCTGGATTCTGGAACTCGATCGCGGCCACGGCATTCCGTACGAGGGCAACTATTCAACCTGGCTGGAGCAGAAGGAAAAGCGCCTCGCCCAGGAAGAAAAGACCGAATCGGCGCGCCAGAAGGCGATGGCCGAAGAACTCGAATGGGTACGCCAGAACCCCAAGGGCCGCCAGTCCAAGTCCAAGGCGCGCCTCAAGGCCTTCGAGGAAATGTCCTCACAGGATTACCAGAAGCGTGCCGAGACCAGCGAAATCTACATTCCGCCGGGCCCGCGTCTGGGCGACGTGGTGATCGACGCCACCGATCTCAAGAAGACCTACGGCGATCGCGTCCTCTACGAAGGGCTCAGCTTCAGCGTGCCGCGCGGCGGTATCGTCGGCATCATCGGCGCCAACGGCCGTGGCAAGACCACGCTGTTTCGCATGATCACCGGCGAGGAAAAGCCCGACGGCGGCAGCATCACGATCGGCGAAACCGTGCAGATCGCCTACGTCAACCAGAGCCGCGATTCACTGAACGACAAGAAGACTGTCTGGGAAGAACTCAGCGGCGGACAGGACATCCTGCGCGTCAACAACTGGGAAATGCCCTCGCGCGCCTACATCGGCCGCTTCAACTTCAAGGGCGCGGACCAGCAGAAGCGCCTGCAGGACCTCTCCGGCGGCGAACGCAACCGCGCCCATCTCGCCAAGCTGCTGCTGGCCGGAGGCAACGTACTGCTGCTGGACGAGCCGACCAACGATCTGGACGTGGAAACCTTGCGTGCGCTCGAAGACGCGCTGCTCAACTTCCCCGGGGCCGCGATGGTGATCTCGCATGACCGCTGGTTCCTGGATCGTATCGCCACGCACATCCTCGCCTTCGAGGATTCCGGCGAGATCGTGTTCCACGAGGGCAACTACCAGGACTACGAAGCGGACTTCCGCCGTCGGCATGGTTCGGAGCCCGGCGTGAACCGCCGTCAGCGCCACAAGAAGATCGGCTGAGAGCTTATGAATATTTCCACTGCCCTCTGAGGGCCGGGCCTGCGCATGGAACCAGACCGCACGCTTGCCTATCGTTGGCGCAACGGCACCCTGCAACCGATCGAGTTTCCGCAGCCGGTGCGGCTCGATCAGCTGCTGGGCATCGATCGGCAGAAAGCGATTCTGGTGCAGAACACACGCCAGTTCGTGGAGGGCCGCCCGGCCAATCACGCGCTGCTGACCGGATCACGCGGCACCGGCAAGTCCTCGGTGGTCAAGGCCCTGCTCAACGAATTCGGCGAACAGGGCCTGCGCCTGATCGAGGTGCCGGGCCACCAGCTCACGGACCTGCCGGACATCGTCGCCCCGCTGCGCGAGCGCCGCGAGCGCTTCGTGCTGTACGTGGACGACTTCTCGGTTCAGGCCAACGACCCGGCGCTGACCGCGCTCAAGACCGCGCTGGACGGCGGCATCGAAGAGCCGCCGGACAATGTGCTGATCTACGCCACCTCCAACCGGCGCCATCTGATGCCGGAATTTCAGAGCGAGAACGACGAATACCGCTGGCACGGCGACGAACTGCATCCCGGCGAATCCAGCGAGGAAAAGATTTCTCTGTCGGAGCGTTTCGGCCTGTGGCTGAGCTTCCAGCCGTTCTCCCAGCAGCAGTATCTGGACGCGGTGCACCTGCATCTGGCGCGCCTGGGTGTGGACTCGCTGGACGAAGACGGAATCAAAGCCGCACTGCGCTGGGCCCTGGCGCGCGCCTCGCGCTCCGGTCGTGTCGCGCAACAGTTCGCAAGGGACTGGGCGGGCCGACGCGGTTAGAGCAGGGCCAAGCGTTCCCGAGCCCGTTCTCGAAACTGTTCGGCGTAGGCGGTTCTTCGCCGATTTGCCTGTGGCGCGTTCAATCCGCTCTTCGGACTGGCCCTGATCACGCTGTGTCCGTTCACGCTCGGATTCACGCCGCCGGCAACATAGCAATAGTCTGCGCTGACGCGACAGGTCCGCACCGCTGGTCGGATCATCATCGCAATCAACGCAGACCCTCCTGGCATGGAGGGACTTCGGGCTCCGTGAGCGGGTCCGACCTGCCCATGCTCCACCGCAATGGCGTCTGTCCCATGCGATTTTCGATCCTGCACCCGTTCGTCTTCACCACCTTGTTGTTGCTCGGCGCCTGTGGCGGAGCGGATTCGGGCGGCGAAGACGATGCAGACGGCGCCGGGGAAACACCCGTGATCGGTTACTACGCGCAGGGCGCCAAGCTCTACGACCCGGCGGGTGAGGAAGTGCAGCTGCGCGGCATCAACATGTACGGTTTCAATGCCGACATCCTGATTCCCGAATACCTTTGGGAAATGGGCTGGAAGGAATAGATTCAGCAGGTCAAGGATTTGGGCTTCAACGCCGTGCGCCTGCCCTTCGTACCCAAGACGCTGTATTCGCCGCTCAAGGCTGGCGAGGATCTGCCGACCCACGTCGAACCCACGCTCAATGCGGAGCTGATCGGCAAAACCCCGCTGGAAATCATGGACCTGTGGACGGCCGAAGCCGACCGCCAGCACTTGTATGTGGGGCTGGACTTCCACTCCATCAGCAACGTCTCGCAGTACTTCACCTGGTACTCGGACGACCCCAGCGCTTACGGCGAGGGCATGTGGGCCGAAACGCACGACGCCCAGGCCTACAGTGAAGACGACTGGATCCGTGACCTGCGCTTCGTGGCGCAGCGCTATTCCGGCCTTGTCCATTTCATCGGCATCGATCCCTACAACGAACCCTACGGCGTCGTCCGTTGGGGCCCGGGCGATCCCTTCGGCTATTCCGAGGAGGCCGATTGGCAGCGCGCCGTCGAACGCGCCCCGCGGCCGTGCTGGACGCCAACCCGCAGCTGTTGATTTTCGTGGAGGGCATACAGGGCAATTTCGACGGCGAGGAAGACAGCAGTATTCCGATGAACCTTTGGGAGAATCTGCAACCTCAGGCCTACCGCCCGCTGGACATTCCGGACGAGAAGCTCGTGCTCTCGCCGCATACCTATGGTCCGGATGCCCTGTACGAATTTCCCAAGGACTCCTTCGATCACCCGGACTTTCCGGACAGCCTCGCGGCGGACTGGGAAACCCTGTTCGGCCAGTTTTCAGAGCAGCACCCGGTCATCATTGGAGAATTCGGCGGCTTCTACGGCACCGGTCCCAGCGGGGACCAGGACCGGCAGTGGCACGACGCCCTGGTGGACTACCTGATCTCCAAGGACATGCGCAGCGCCTTCTACTGGTGCTACACCCCCAACAGTTACAACACCGGCGGCATTCTCGACGACGACCTCAAGGTGCGCGAGGACAAGCTGACGATGCTGCACCGGCTGTTCGGAATTTAGCCGCCGTTCACGAGCCTTGTGGTCTGATTTCAGGCTGAAAGCGTCGCCCGCCCGATCGAAAGCTCGGGCGATGCCATCGGTCCGGACCAACATCCTCATGAACCCGCTTTTCGTGTGCAGTCAGAACCGGCTTCGCAGCCCCACCGCCGAAGCGGTGTTCTCCGTCTATCCCGGCATCAAGGCGATCAGTGCCGACACCAGCACGGACAGCGACGTTCCGGTTTCCGGCGACCTGATCGAATGGGCCGATCCAGCTCCGCCATTGCCGACCGAAGCGGGCTGACCGGCACAAGCGTGCAGCCATGCGAATCCGTACCCGGACTCCACTGAACGTCTTGCTGGCGAGCGGCCTGGCGCTGATTCTCATTGGCTGCACGAAGTCGCCGGAACCACCGGACATGCGGATTCCGGAACGCTTCATCGGTGAATGGAATACCGACCTTAAGGACTGCGGCACGGGTGACAACGACAGCCGACTGCGCATCGAATCCGAGCGCGTTCGGTTCCATGAAAGCAGCGGCACTGTCCAGACCGCCGCCGTCGAAGCCGACGACACCCTGGCCCTGATCGCCGAATTCAAGGGCGAGGGGCAAACCTGGCTGGGTGAGCACCGCTTGCGCTTGTCCGACGACGGTCAGTCGCTATCCGAACGAATCGGAGCCCGGGAGCTGGTGCGACGACGTTGCCCCTAGCGCAGCGATCAGTCCTTGTCGACGAACATCACCGTCGTGGCGCCGCCGAACTTCGACGTCACTTCCAACTCGGCCAGCTTCCAGCCGTCTTCATAGAGCGAGGCGAGACTGTGGTCCGCCTTTTCGCCACCGACCGCTTCACATTCGATGGTATCGGACGGCCCCGGTACGCCCTCGTAGACGCAGACCATGATCTGGGCCGCCGACGCGACGCTGCCGTACGCGCAGCCCAGGAGCAGTCCCAGTGTCGCCAAGCCTTGTCCCGTCCTTGTCACCTTGTACTCCCTTGATGGTCGAGACCCCAGTGTAGCGGTGCCGTCGGCGTTTGGCGGCACGTTGACGTAGGCACCGCAGCAACCAGGCATCGACGGCTTGAACCAATGGCAGCGGGAACCCTAGGACTTCGGCGTCTCGCTCTGTTCGCGTCGATGTGCATCCAGAGCATCCTGGCTCTGTTGGCGGCGCGTCTCGTCGAGCTGCTTCTGGGCCAGCGTACGTCCGAACCGAGCACGGTTTTCGGTGGCCTGTGCGGCCTTGTCTGTCCGTTGCTTGCGCTTGCGAGCCTGTTTGAGATTGATCACTTTAGTCACAAGGTCACTCCGAACTCCGGCGATGCGCCACAGTCTAGCCTGGATATGGCGGCCCACCATGACAGCCTGCATGAGCCGCAGAACCCGAGCGCACCCGATGCTGGAAACCATCGACCGCTACGGCTGGGTGACCGGATGATGGACAGGTCTGGGCCGCGAGCGTCGAATCAGCCTGGCGGCTTGCGCGGCCGCGCCGGCGCCGTTCTACGCGGACCGGGCCTATCCGCGCGATCCGGCTATGCGCCATCTGCGCACCTACCGGCCTTACCGGTCACTGCTCCCGCTGGGCGCGCCGGACCTACACTAGGGGCTGTTGACGATCTGGCGACTCAGCTCAGGTCGTAGCGGAATTCCTTCTTGAATCGCGCACGGAAACTCTCCGGCGTGAAGCGATGGTTTTGCGTGCCGGGGCGTTCAATCTTCATTGCGCCCAGCAAGGAGGCAATGCGGCCGGTGGTCTCCCAGTCCTTGCCGTGGAGCAATCCGTACAGCAGGCCGGCGCGATAGGCATCGCCGCAGCCGGTGGGGTCGGCCAGCGACTCGGCCTTGGCGCACGGCACTTCGATGAGCTTGCCCTTGTTGTGGATCATCGAGCCCTTGCCGCCGCGGGTCACGATCAGGGTGTCCACGCGCTGCGCCATTTCAGCAAGGCTGAGCCCGGTGCGCGACATGAACATCTCGGCTTCGTAGTCGTTGACGGCACAATAGGTCGCAAGGTCAAGGAAATGCGTGAGTTCCTCGGAATCGAACAGCGGCATGCCCTGCCCGGGATCGAACAGGAACGGTACACCGGCGTCCGCGAATTGCTGGGCGTGCAGCAACATGCCCTGGCGCCCGTCCGGTGAGACGGTGCCCAATTTCACGCCTTGCGTCGACAGGCTCTGCGCATGCGACTGGGACATCGCGCCGGGGTGAAACGCCCAGATCTGGTTGTCGTCGAGATCGGTCACGACATGGCCATGCGCGGTCAGCGTGCCGGGCATTTCCTTGACGAACTCACGCGGCACGCCGTGCTTGTCCATCCACTCGGCGTAGTTGGCGAAATCCTCGCCAACCGTGGCGACCGGTGTACCCACACCCCCAAGCAGCTGCAGGTTGTAGGCGATATTGCCGGCGCAGCCGCCGAACTCGCGGCGCATCTGTGGAACCAGGAACGACACGTTCAACATATGCACCTTGTCCGGAAGAATTTCGTTCTTGAAATGGCCCGGATAAACCATGATCGTGTCATAGGCGACGGAGCCGCAGATCAGTACCGACATCGTTTCCCTTCCTCTTCTGTCCGTTGTGTCATCGGCGCCAGCTCTACCAGCCGTCGCTGCGTGAATTGAAGATCCGCCCCGATCAGGCGGCCGGCTGCCAGCGCAGGTCGAGTTGGCGTGCGGCACGCACGTCGTCCAGGCGCCGCACCGGCATCGTGTACGGCGCGCCCTTGAGCTTGGTGATGTCGGCCTTGGCCTCGTCCCAGATCGCGACCATGGCGTCGACGAAGGCGTCCAGCGATTCCTTGTCCTCGCTCTCGGTCGGCTCGATCAGCAGGCATTCCGGAACCAGCAGCGGGAAATAGATCGTGGGTGCGTGGAATCCGTAGTCGAGCAGGCGCTTGGCGACGTCGGTCGCGGTGAGATCGAGCGCCTGCTTCTGCTTCTTGAGCGTGATGATGAACTCGTGCGAGGCGCGACGCGTCGGAAATGCCAGATCGAAGCCTTTCTCGCGCAGCCGTGCCTGCATGTAGTTGGCGTTGAGCGCCGCGAATTCGGCCACGCGGTGCATGCCCTCGCGCCCCAGCAGGCGCGCGTAGATGTAGGCGCGCAGCAGCACCCCGGCATTGCCCATGAACGCAGACAGGCGGCCGATCGACTGCGGCAGGTCGTTCTCGTCGAGCCAGCGATAGCGCCCGTCATCGCAACGACCGACGACAGGAATCGGCATGAACGGCAACAGGCGCTTGGACACACCGACCGCGCCGGCGCCCGGCCCGCCACCGCCATGCGGCGTGGAGAAGGTCTTGTGCAGGTTCATGTGGATCACGTCGAAGCCCATGTCGCCGGGCCGCACCTTGCCGAGGATCGCGTTGAGGTTGGCGCCGTCGTAGTACAGCAGGCCACCGGCCTCGTGCACGAGTCTGGCGATCTCCTTGATGCGGCGCTCGAACACACCCAGCGTCGAGGGATTGGTCAGCATGATGCCGGCCGTCTGCGGACCGACGGCGGCCGTCAGCGCGTCAAAGTCCACGTCGCCGTCGTCGGTGGTCGGGATCTCGCGCACCTTGAGGCCGAGCATCGTCGCCGTCGCCGGATTGGTGCCGTGCGCGGCATCCGGCACCAGTATTTCGCTGCGCGCGGTATCGCCGCGTGAGCGGTGATAGGCACGGATCATCGCCACCCCGGCGAACTCGCCCTGGGCGCCGGCCATCGGTGTCAGCGACACACCGGCCATGCCGGTCACGTCCTTGAGGATTTCCTGCAGATCGTACATGCAGCCCAGAAAACCCTGCGAATGCGAAACCGGCGCCAATGGGTGCCGGTGCAGGAACTCCGGCAGCATCGCCAGGGTGTTGCAGGCGCGCGGGTTGTACTTCATGGTGCACGAACCCAGCGGATAGAAATGAGTGTCGATGCTGAAGTTGAGCTGAGACAGGCGCGTGTAGTGGCGCACCGCCTGCAATTCGGAGACCTCCGGCAAAGCAGGCGGCTTTCGGCGCCGCAGTGCTTCGGGAATACCGGAGACGTCGACTGCGGCCTGCGGTCGCTGCGCGTAGGCGCCGCGGCCGGGACGGGAGACTTCGAAGATCAGCTTTTCGCTCATGGGCTTTCTTGGAAGCTGCGGGCTCAGACCAGGGCGGCCAGGGCGGTGTCGTAGTCGGGCTCGTTGCCGATCTCCGGCACCAGTTCGGAGTAGACGATCCTGTTGTCGGCATCCAGCACGATTACCGCGCGCGCTGTGAGTCCGGCCATCGGCCCGGTTTCGATCAGCAGACCGTAGTCCTTGCCGAACTGGCGGCCGCGCATCAGCGACAGCATGGTGACATTGGCGATGCCTTCGGCGCCGCAGAAACGCTTCTGCGCAAACGGCAGATCGGCGGAGACGCACAGCACGGCCGCACCGTCGATCGCCGCGGCACGCTCATTGAACTTGCGCACGGACATCGCGCAGGTCGGCGTATCGATCGACGGAAAGATGTTCAGCAGCTTCTTCCTGCCGGCAAAATCATGCAGCGTCACGTCGGCCAGATCGAGGCCGACCAACCGCAGTCCGGGCGCGTCGCTGCCCACCGGCAGCATCTCGCCGAAGACCTGAATCTCCTGGCCTCTAAGGGTTACGGTGCTCATCGTCTGTACTCCTTGTAAACGTGGGTACAAATGTTCATTGAAGGGTCGCCGACAACGCGTCGGCGTACTGCTTGATGTCCTGCTCCGTCTTGGTTTCGGTTGCGCAGACCAGCAGCGCGTTGCCCAGTTCCGGATAGTGCCGGTTCAGGTCGAAACCGCCGACGATGCCCAGATTCGCGAGCTTCTCCAGCACCGGCGCCACCGGCTGGTTCAGGCGAATCACGCATTCGTGGAAACCGGCCGGCGCGAACACCGCCTCGACGCCGTCGATTGCACACAAGGCCTGACGCAGGGCCTGAAGATTGGCGGTGCTGGCGGATGCGGTGCGGGCCAGGCCCTCCGGACCGGTGATCGCCATGTAGATCGTGGCGGCCGTGACCAGCAGGCCCTGATTGGTGCAGATGTTGGACGTGGCCCTGGAGCGGCGGATGTGCTGTTCGCGCGCCTGCAAGGTGAGCGTGAAGCCAGGCTTGCCGTCCAGATCCACGGTGCGGCCGACGATACGGCCCGGCATCTGGCGCACGAAGGCCTGCTTGCTGCACATGAAACCGAAGTAGGGCCCGCCGGAGGACAGGGGCGCACCCAGCGGCTGGCCTTCACCGACCACGATGTCGGCACCGGTTTCGCCCCACTCGCCGGGCGGCTTGAGCAGCGCCAGTGAGGTCGGGTTGACCACCGCGACCACGAGCGCGCCCTGAACATGCGCCCAGTCGGTGATCGCGTCCACGTCTTCGTACTGCCCGAAGAAATTGGGCTGCGCGACGACCACGGCGGCGATGTCGGAACCCTCATGCGCCTTCAATGCCGACAGGTCCATGGCCCCGGTATCAGCCAGGTATCCGATGGCGATCTGCTCGATGTTCTGCGCATGCGTGATTGCGTAGGCCGTCTCGCGATAATAGGGATGCACCGATGCCGGCATCAGCACGCGCCCGGTACGGCTCTTGCCATTGGCGCGCATCGCCATCAGCAGGCCCTCGCCGAGCGCCGAGGCGCCGTCGTAGAGCGAGGCATTGGAGACATCCATGCCGGTCAGCGCCGTCATCATCGACTGGAACTCGTAGAGCACCTGCAGCGTGCCCTGACTGGCCTCGGCCTGATACGGGGTGTACGCCGAATAGAACTCGCCGCGCGTGGTGATCTCCCACACCGCGGCCGGAATATGGTGCTCATAGGCACCGGCACCGACGAAGTTCAGCGGCGCACCGTCGATCGCCGCTCGGCCATGCATCAGGCGCGCCACGGCCATTTCGGGCAGCGCGGACGGCACCTGCGTCAGGCCGACGGACTTGAGCTCCGCCGGAATCTCGTCGAACAGGGCATCCAGACTGCTGGCGCCGATCGCGCCGAGCATGCTGTTGATGTCGTCCTGGGTGTGCGGAATGAAGGGCATCGAATTTCAGTCACCGGATTGATGTCTCGCGCAAAGACGCGGAGACGCAAATTGTTTCCCGCTCGTCTTGGCGGCTTTGCGCGAGCAACAGCGCTCAGTCCTCCGACAGCACCTGCTCGTAGCCATCCGCATCCAGCAGATCGTCGACCTGATCGATGTTGTCGGGCTTGAGCTTGTACATCCAGCCTTCACCGTACGGATCCTGATTGAGAATTTCCGGGGCGTCGGCGAGGTTTTCGTTGATCTCGACCACTTCGCCGGACAGGGGCGCGTAAACGTCCGACGCAGCCTTGACCGATTCGACCACACCGCAGGCTTCCTCGGCGGCCAGCACGCGGCCGACCTCCGGCAGTTCCACGAATACCAGGTCACCCAGCGCTTCCTGCGCGTGGTCGGTGATGCCGATCAGCACGCTGCCGTCGTCCAGTGGCTTGACCCACTCGTGCGATGCGACGTACCGCAGATCCTCTGGAATATTGCTCATCTCACCAACTCCTCTTGAATGTCGATTTGGGGTTCAGGTGCAGCAGGTCATGGAGCCACACGGTAGTGCGGGACTCCTGCGAATTGCATGCCGAAGCGGTCGGCGCTCAAAGCTGCGACTGCCCGTGGCGCACGAAGTTCGGCTTGACCACGCGCAGCGGATGCCACTGGCCGCGGATTTCGACCTCGCAGTCACCCTCGGCTTCGCGCGGCACGCGCGCCAGGCCGATCGACAGCTTGAGGCTGGGCGCGAAGCCGCCGGAGCTGAGTTCGCCGGCGGCGCCGTTGCCGAACCGCACTTTCATGTGTCCGCGCAGCACGCCGCGCCCTTCCAGCACGACGCCGATCATCTTGCGCGGCGCCTTGCCGCGCAGCGGTTCGATCGCGCCCCGGCCGATGAAATCACGTTCCGCCGGTTCCCAGGCGACCGTCCAGGCGAGTCCGCATTCCAGCGGGTTCACCGATTCGTCCATGTCCTGCCCGTAGAGATTCATGCCGGCTTCGAGTCGCAGGGTGTCGCGCGCGCCGAGCCCGCAGGGACGCACGCCGGACATCGCCAGCGCTTCCCAGACCTCGACCAGCAAGTCGTGCGGCAGGATCAGCTCGTAACCGTCTTCGCCGGTGTAGCCGGTGCGGGCGACGAACCAGCTTTCATCCCAGGCAGCCTGGAACGGCCTGAGTTCTGCGACGGACGGCTGCAAGGCTTCGGGCATCAGCCGATCCGCCTTGGCGCGCGCGTTCGGACCCTGCACGGCCAGAATGCCCAGATCCTGCCGATGTCGGACCTCGACACCGAACGCGGCCGCATGGCTTCGAATCCAGGCCAGGTCCTTGTCGGTGGTGCCGGCGTTGACCACCAGGCGGAAGCGGTCCTCGGCCAGGAAGTAGCAGATCAGGTCATCGAGAATGCCGCCATCTTCGTGCAGCAGACAGCTGTACAAGGCCTTGCCGACAATTTGCAGCTTGGCGACGTCATTGGCCAGCAGCCGGCTCAGGAACTCACGGGTGCGTGGCCCGTGCAGATCCACGGCGGACATGTGGGCCACATCGAACATTCCGGCATCGGCGCGCACCGCGTGATGCTCTTCGAGTTGGGAACCGTAGTGAATCGGCATGTCCCAACCGGCGAAGTCGACGAGCCTGGCGCCGAGAGCCTGATGCTGGGCGTGCAGTGCGGTGGTCTTGAGCATGAAGGTTCCGTCGGGCACAGCAGTGGGCGAAAACGAGCAATGTCTCGCCGCCCCTCTGTCCGGGAACCTGAGAGTTCAGGCGACGAGTGCGTCACCTTACCCCTTCGGTGGACCTGTTCGGTCGCTCTCCAGAGTCGATCACCAGCCCGCGACGCAACCATCCCCCGTGCATCGCGGATCGGAAAGTGTCTGGTCCTTTTGCCTGAGCGATTCCGGGCGGATTTGCGCCTTCGGCGCCGCGGCGCGGCCTCGGCCGGTTCGCGGTCTCTCCCAAACACCTTTGATCGACCGGCATGGTAACCGGTCTGGCACGCTCCCGAAAGCGAGAGCGGTGTCACGGAACCGCCCGGAACCGCGGTCAGACTCCCCCAAGCAGGGGATTTTCCTCGACCGGTACGGCGCGCACAATCTGACGCCACGCGGTTCGCGAATCGCGAGTGACTGCCGATGCAAGCGGAAAATGGTCCCGGCAGCCGGTCGCGTGCGAAGCGGGCAAAGCGCCGGCGTCCGGCACCTGGGGAGACAACGAGACAATGTCAGTACACCCGTTCGCAGCGAGCCGCATGCTCGCCGCGCTGATTCTGCTTTCACCGGTCATCAGCCTCGCGCAGCAGACGCCCCCCACGCCGGGCAGCGTGACCGATACGCTCAAGCCCGCACCCAGAATCGAGCCGCTACCACCCGCCGCAGTGGACACGCCAGCACCGCAACCTCGCGCCGAAGTGCCGGCCGGTGGCCGCGAGATCACCGTGGAACGCTTCGTCTTCGAAGGCAATACCGCCTACGACGAGGCCACGCTGGACGCCCTGATCGCCGACTACCGGGCGCGGCCGGTAACGCTCTACGACCTCTACGAAGCGGCTGATCGCATCGCCGCGCACTACATCGGCCAGGGCTACACGCTGACCACGGTGGCGATTCCGGCACAGCGCGTGGATCGCGGTGAGGTGGTGTTCGAAGTCATCGAGGGTCGGGTCGGCCGCGTCCGCGCCGAAGGCACCACGCGCTATCAGGAAGCCCATCTGCGTCACTATCTGGACGAGGTCCATCCCGGCGAGCTGTATCGCACCGAGGATCTGGAGCGGGGGCTGCGCCAACTCAATGAGCTGCCGGGCCTGTCCGCGCGCGCCGTGGTCGAACCGGGTCAGGCCTACGGCAGCAGCGACATCGTGCTGCGTGCCGAGGAAACGCCGGTTCGCGGCGGCGTCTTCCTCGACAACCACGGCCGCGACAGCATCGGCGAATACCGCGCCACCGTGAATCTGGAGCTCAACAATCCGACCCGCACCGAAGATCAGTTGCGCCTGCTCTACCTGCAGTCCGAGGATGCACTGCTGCGCTACGGCTTCGTAGAATATTCCGTTCCGCTCAACTTCCGCGGGCCGCGCCTGGCGGTGTCCTACGGCCAATCCGACTTCGAGGTCGGCGACGGTCCGTTCGAAGGCCTGGTCGAAGGCACCAACCGCGACGGCCGCGTAGCCCTGAACTGGCCGCTGATCATCACGCGCAACGAGCGCCTGGTGCTGTCACCGGCGGTGCGCCGCACGGTGGCCGACACCGACCAGTTCGGCCTCGTGGAACGCGGTACGCGCATCACCCTGCTGGACTTCGGCGCGAGCTACAGCCGCGCGTTCACGAACCGCTCGGTGATCCAGCTCAGCGGCAATCTTTCGAGCGATTTCGGCTCGCAGTCGCGTGAGGATCTGAGCGCGCCGGACAGCGTCGGTACCGAACAGAAGCTGCGCGCCGAAGTCGATCTGCAACAGCTGAGTCCACTTTGGCGGGAAATCTTCGTATATACGAGGGCGGCCGCGGTGTGGTCGCCCGACCCGCTGGTCGACACCGAGCAGTTTTCGCTGGGCGGCCCCAACAGCGTACGCGGCTACCCAGCCGCGGAAGTGCGCGGCGATCGCGGATACATGGCGACGCTCGGCCTGAACCGCAGCTTCGGCTTCGGGCCGGTCACGCTGGACGGCCGCGTCTTTGTCGACGCCGGCAGCGTCTATGTGATCGACGCGCCGGACGGCACGGATTCGAAGGTCTCGATCGCCAGTATCGGCATCGGCGGCGACCTGAGCCTGCCGGCCGGTTTCGGGCTGCGCCTGGATCTGGCTTTCCCCTTCGGTGACCGCCGCGACACGATCAGCGACGGAAACGACGACGGCCGCCTCTACGGCACCGTCTCCTATCGCTTCTGAGGTCCGAGCCATGGTTTCAGCCAATTTTCCGCGTCTGTCCCTGACCCCGATCGCGCGCGCACTGCGCCAGCGCGGCGCCTGGCTCGGCGCCGCCAGTCTGGCCGTTCCGTCGCTGGCAATGGCGGGCCCGAGCGGCGGCCAGGTGGTCGGCGGACATGCCGGGATCAACACGCCCAACGGCACCACCACCACGATCGACCAGTCCACGCATTCGGCCGTGATCAACTGGCAGACCTTCTCGATCGGCAGCGAGGAGTACGTGGTCTTCAACCAGCCGTCCTCGTCCTCGGTGGCGTTGAACCGGGTGCTCGGCGGCACGCCGTCCGAAATCTTCGGACACCTGCTGGCGAACGGGCGCGTGTTTCTGGTCAACCCGTCCGGCGTGCTGTTCGCGCCGGGCGCAGAGCTGAACGTGGGGGGCCTGGTGGCCACCACCATGAGCATCTCGGACGAAGATTTCATGGCCGGCCGCTACGTCTTCACCGAAGGCGGCGACGGCGAGGTGGCCAATGCCGGCTCGATTCACGCGGGCGACAACGGCTTCGTGGTGCTGGCCGGCGACCATGTTGGAAATGCCGGCCTGATCCAGGCCCGGCTCGGCGAAGTGGTGCTGGCCTCCGGCAGCGCGATGACACTGGACCTGAGCGGTGACGGCCTGGTCGGCTTTTCGGTCGATGCGGCGACGGTCTCGGAGCTGGCCGGCGTGGAGAATCTCGGTCGCATCACCGCCGACGGCGGCAGCGTGCTGATGACCGCGGCGGTCGCGCGCGGTCTTCTCGGCACCGTGGTCAACAACGAAGGCCTGGTCCGCGCGCAGTCGATCGAGGCAGGCGCCGACGGTTCGATCCTGCTGTCCGCCAGCGGCGGCAACATTTCGCAGTCCGGCACCCTGGACGCCTCGGCGACCGGCAGCGCTAGCGCCGGCAGCATTCACCTGCGCACCGATGGGGACATCGAGCTGGCAGCCGGTTCACGCACCGTCGCACGCGGTGGCACCAACGGCACGGGCGGCGAAATCCGCACGATCGCCGACGGCGATCTCTACAGCGCCGGCAGCGCGCGGCTGGACGTGCGCGGTGGCACTACCGGCGGCCTGGTCGAACTGTCCGGTCATCACGGCATCACGATTCGCGGCAGCCAGCAGATCGGCCTGGGCGGGCGACTGCTGATCGATCCCAGCGAAATCAGCATCGGCGCCAGCGGCGGCCAGGGCTGCGAGTTCGACTACTGCTACGAACTGCTAGAAGACGTGCTGGTCCAGGGCGCGGACGTGGACCTGGTCGCGCAGGACCTGATTTCCTTCTACGCCACCGCCGACGGCCACTTCGACGGACGCAACGGACAAGGCAGCGGCGGCAATCTGCTGATCGGCATCGGCAGTGTGGACGGCATCTACTATCGCGGTGACGCGGGAGACATCCAGGTCGCCGACGGTTCCCTCAACGCCTTTCTGATGGATGGCGGCATTTCGATCTATGCCGGCGAGAGCAGCGGCTCGATCAGCGGCTTCGGCGAACTCAGCGGTGCCGGCATCGAATTGGCTGCGGGCGGCAACATCATCGCGGGCGATATCACCAGCGATGGCGCCGCGACCGTGTACGCCGGCAGCGGCATCGTCACTGGCAACGTCGTGGCGCAGGGTTCAATCTACATGGACACCACGGCCGGCGACCTGACGGCAGGCAATCTGAGCCTCGGCGCCGACGATTCATACAACGATGGCTATGGCCGTACCGAGCTCAGCCTGTATGCCAGCGAAGGATCGATCGCGGTCGGAGACATCGCGGTCGACGGCGGCGGGCCCGCCTACCTCAGCGCCTTCGCCGGTGGCAGCCTGAGCACCGGGGACATATCCGTTCACGCCGGCCCGAACGGCGGTGGCGGTTACATTCCGGCCGCAGCCGTCAGCGCGTCCGCCGTGTCGGCTGGCGATAGCTATGAGGACTACTACACCGATGGCGCACAGATCCATCTGAGTGCCGCGGACGCCGTGACCGTGAACGGAAACCTCTCGCTCAGCGCCGAGGCGGTCATCGATGAATTCGTCGGCGACGGCTACTCGTACGGCAGCCTTGAAGGTCGCGCCACCGCTCAGATCGAAGGCAGCACCGTGACCATCGCAGGCGATACCTCGATCGCGGGCTTCGGCGATAGCGGGCTGTATATCGACAGCCTCGGTGACGTCAGCACCGGCGACATCGCCATTGATACGGCCGCCGCCGTGTACTCGGAGTTCGGCGACGCTTACGGCGGCGAGGAACACTACGGGGTGGCTTATCTTCAGATCTTCGGCGGCGAAGCCTCTGGAATCGGACTCGGCAACGTATCCCTGGTCGGTCCGGAAGCCGGCGTCGCCATTTCCGGCAGGCGCATCGACATCGAAGGCGATTTCCACGCAAGCGCGCGTGCGGCCGGCAGCGAGGGCAGCGCCTGGCAACGCGAAATCGAGGATGGCGAAATCCTGGTGGATTCGACGTTCTCCGGTGTCGGTGTGCGTCTCACCGCGCTCAGCGACGGCATCTCCGTGACCGGCGATCTGATGCTCGACGGCCCGACCGCCGGCATCACGCTGGCGTCCACTGACGACATCAGCATCGGCGGCGAGCTTTCGGTCCTCGCCAGCGGCTATGTCGTCGACGGCGACGCCACGCGCCTGCTCGACGAGGACGGTCTCGCCGGCAGCCCGGTATCACCACTGCTGCTGCCGCCGGTACTGTTCGAGGGTCGCACCGAGTGGGGCGGCGCCGGTGTCCTGATCGCCGGCACCACGCTGGAGAACGGCGTACTGGAAGACAGCGACTTCGCCGACGCCGTCAGCATCGGCGGCAATCTTCAGGTGAGCGGTCAGGGCATCGCGCTGACCCAGGTGCAAACCGACGGACTCAGTGTCGGTGGGACAACGAGCACCGACGCAACACTCGGACACCTCAGCGGCAGCTGGCGCGAAACCCGCACGATCGACGGAGCGGACTACGAAGTCACGCGCAGCGTGAGCGGAACCGACGGGGAAAGTCCGGCGCGCCACGCCATATCGGGCATCTACCTGGGCCTGCGTGATGGCGACGCCATGCTGGGTGACGTATCGGCCAGCGGCGGCAACGCCTACATCCAGTTTGACGGCGGCCAGCACTGGAGCGTGGGTGACATCACCGTGGCCGGCGGGCTCGGCGAACTCGCGAACGACTACGCCGACACGGCCAGCTTCGTGGCGCTGGACGAAACCGCCCCGAGCATCGGCGACACGCAGACGCGGCTGCTCGGCGGCCTCAACAGCTTCGCCGTCGGCGACGAGGCCGGCGGTCCGCCACTGAGTTTCGCGTCCGGCGACATTTCGGTCAGCGGTGCCGGTCAGGCCGCACTGGTCGTGGTCTCGGGCAGTGCCAGCACCGGCGCGCTGTCGGTGACGGCCCAGAACGGTCTGGTCGAAACCAATGACCCGACCGTGCTCGCGGAGCCGGTTTCGCTGATCATCGGCGACGCCAGTCTGCAGATCGATACGGACGGCCCGCTCGCAACAGGTGCCGTCAGCGTCGATGCGCTGGGCAATGTCCATCTCGGCGGCAGCTTCAACAGCAGCGGCGACGTCAGCATCAGCAGCGCCGGCCTGATCGACGGTTCGATTCCGATCGAGTACCTGCCGTCCTCTCCGCTGGGCGCCGGCGCCAATATCCAGGTCTCCGGCGGCAGTGCGGCGCCAGCACGCTCGAACATCTCGCTGCTGCCGCTGAACATCGCGGCCGACGGCGCGGTGACGATGCAGTTCTTCGACGACAGCGCGCTGGACGGATTGGAGCTGAGCGGATCGACCGTCGACCTCAATGGTCATGGCGCCAGCCTCACCGTCGACGGCGACACCACACTGGCCGCCGAGAGCCGACTCGACCTCGGCAATACCATGCTGACCGCCAACAGTATCGCCCTCAGTGGCGAACTCGACCTATCGCAAGCCAGTCTGTCGACCGCGCGCCTTTCGCTGCATGAAGTCCTCGACGATCTCAGCTACGGCGATTTCGAGGGCGAGCTGCTATCGCTGATATCCGACAACGGCAGCGTCACGGCCGGTAACATCGCCGTGGATGCGCTGACGGTCGCGGCCGCCGGCAATGTCTCGCTCGGCGACCTGCTGATCGCTGAGAGCCTAGCGCTGACGGCCGGCGACGCCGCCGGCACGCAGATCGCCATCGGTGACATCGACTATGACGGTCCGCTGAGCTTCGAATACAGCAACACCAGCGTGTCGCTTGACGACGTGAACACGCAGTCACTGATTTTGGCGCTGACCGAAGGCGACGCGAGCTTCGGCAGCGTCGACGCCGATAGCGTCGATATCAGCGCAGCCGGCATCAGCAGTCTCGGCAGCAGCATCGACGCCGAACAGATCACCATGAGTGCCGACGGCGTGCTTGCGCTCGATGGCAGCCAGTTGACGGCTGGCAGCATCAATCTCAGCGGTGACAGCCTCGGCCTCGGCGACACCACCCTGGCAAGCACTGATCTCGCGCTGCGTCAGTTCAGCGGCGACCTCGCCTTCGGTAGCTTCGAGGGTGCCGCGCTATCGCTGACCGCCGACGGCGGCAGCATCAGCGCCGGCAACATCGATACAGACAGCTTGGCGGTGAGCAGCGCCAACAACCTCACCCTGGGCAATCTGACCATCAACGAAGCGCTCAGTCTGGCCGCCAGCGATACCGTCGGCACCCAGATCCTGGTCGGCGACATCGCCTACGGCGGCGCACTCGACTTCAACTACGCCAATGCCGATGTCACGCTGGGCGACGTATCCGCGCAGGCGCTGAGCCTCGAACTCGGCAATGGCGACGCCCACTTTGGCAATGTCGACGCCGACAGCGTCGATATCAGCGCAGCCGGCATCAGCAGTCTCGGCAGCAGCATCAACGCCGAACAAATCGCCATGAGTGCCGGCGGCGTGCTTGCGCTCGATGGCAGCCAGTTGACGGCTGGCAGCATCAATCTCAGCGGCGACAGCCTCGGCCTCGGGGAAACCTCGCTGGCGACGACTGATCTCGCGCTGCGTCAGTTCAGCGGCGACCTCGCCTTCGGTAGCTTCGAGGGTGCCGCGCTATCGCTGACGGCCGATGCCGGCAGCATCAGCGCCGGCAACCTCGACGTGAGTGCGCTGGCCGCGGACGCTGCCGGCAACCTCACGCTCGGTGACCTGGATGTCAGCGAAAGCCTGATGCTGACCGCAGGCGATGCAACCGGCACGCAAACCCTGATCGGCGACATTTCCTATGGCGGCGTACTCGGCTTCAATTATACAAATGCCGATGTCACGCTAGGCGACGTATCCGCGCAGGCGCTGAGCATCGAACTCGCCAACGGCAACGCTCGCTTCGGCAGTGTCGATGCCGACAGTCTCGACGTTTCAGCGGTGAATATTGTCAGCCAGGATTCGAGCCTCAATGCCGAAACAATCGGTCTGCTCGCTGCGAACCAGCTGACGCTCGACTCGGTAAACGTCAACGCCGGCAGCGCCGCGCTGCGCGCCGGCAACACGCTGAGCCTCAGCGGCAGTTCGATCACGGTCGATCAGCTCGAACTCACGGCGGATGAAGGCGATGTCTCACTGGTCAGCAGCTCGCTGAACACCGACAGCGTGGCGATCCGCGCCGGCGGCGATGTCGTCGCCAGCGGCGAAGGGACCACGATCGATGCCGGCGGGCTCGGCGTGGTCGCCGGTGACCGCATCGAACTGGTCGAAGCGCAGCTCACGGTCGGTACCGGTGACTCTCCGTTCGCCGGCGATGACACGTTGATCGCGCGGCTGCCGGTCGCGCTGCGTCCCACGTCGCCGAACCCCAACGCGGCGTTCACCGCCGGCGGCGCAATCGGTCTCGGTGGACTGAGCATGGCCGGCGATCATCTCTACCTGCATACCAACTCGGTGCGCTTCTCCGGCAACATCGCGGCCCCGACCGATCTGTTCGTGCAGTTCCGGCCCTACGACGATGCGCTGTCGCTGGGCATCGAAAACCTCGCCTCGACCACGCAGGACATCAACTTCACGGTCGACCAGCACGTCACCGTGTTCCCCGGCACCACCCTGGCATTCGGCAGCAGCACCTACGCGGGCAATATCGTGGTTGGCGACAGCGCCGCGCTCGATCTTGCCGGGCACGACAGCAACTTCGTCTTCCTGACCTCCGGCACGATCTCGGGCACAACGCAGAAAATCCCGACCAATGGCCAGGTCGTCGTCCTGGGCGGCACGGTGCTCGATGTACCTGAGCAGGAGCCGGACGCAGACCCGGGCATCAACAGCGCCGTGCCACCCGATCCCGAAGGAGATTCGCTGCCGGGAGAAGGCGGCGTGCTGGTCAGCGTGGCGAGCGCCGACGATGAGGATGACCTGATCGACGAAACCGCCGGCGGCGAAGACGCGGAGTGCGAATGATGACGGGCTCGAAAGGAAACACCATGAGCTTGCTACGCCGTGTCCTGTTTGGAGCCACGCTGATTCTCGCGGCCTTGCCGTCGTTCGCCGCCGCGGCAGACGCCGGCAACCTCACCATGCTGGTGGGGCGCGGCACGGCCCTGTCGCCGGACGGCAATGTGCGCGCCCTGGCCAAGGGTGATCCGGTGTTCGCCGGAGACCTCGTCAACACCGGCACCAACAGCTTCCTCAATATCAAGTTCCACGACGGCGGTCTGGTGACGCTGCGGCCCAACAGCCGCTTCGAGATCAGCGAGTATCGCTACGATGGCGATGCCCCCGCCCCGGCGGAGGCCGCGTCGCCCAGCAGTGCAACACCGCAAGCCAGCACCGGCCGCGCCTTCTTCCGCCTGCTCAAGGGCGGGTTTCGCGCCGTCACCGGTCTGATCGGCAAGAGCGATCGCAACGACTACGCAGCCGTCACCCCGGTGGCGACGATCGGCATTCGCGGCACCGACTACCTTGCCGTGCTGTGCGATCTGGCCTGCCAGGCCGACCCGGTGGTCCGCAGCGATCTGCCGGAAGGCGCCAATACCGCAGGCGCCTCGATTTTCGGGGTGATCGAGGGCCGCATCGTGCTGACCACGCCGCAGGGCGAAACCCAGGAACTCGGCGCCGACGAATACGCGATCGTCCTCGCCGACGGGCGTATCGTGCTGCTGAGCCGGCAGCCGCGCTTCCTGAGCGTGGACCCGATTCCGAATCCGGAAAGCTGCGTCGAGTGAGATTGCCAGCCCCCCCAGGATACGGAGACCTCGTCGCCCTGGACCGTCAGGCTCACGCCGGCCTGGGCCTGGTCACGGCCAGCGACCATCGCTGGACCGCGGCGCTGACGGCGGTCGCCATCGGTCTCGTCGAATTCTCCCGCGCGGCGCTCGACTATCCGCTGGCCTTCGTCCGTCGTGGCGAACGCTATGACGCCGTCGCCGTACTGGGACTGCGTGCCGGCCAAAACCTGTTCGTGGAAGAATCGGGACACTGGCGTCCGGGCGCCTACGTTCCAGCCGGCATCCGACTGCATCCCTTGTGCCTGGCCGAGATCGCCACCGGCGATTCTGACGCGGCACCGCGAACGCTGGTGGCCGTACAGGCGGATCGCCTAAGCGCCACCGCCCCGCCGCTGTTCGACACCACGGGCCAACCGACAGCGCACTGGGCTTCCTGGGAGAAATTGCTCGACGCGGCGGAACAGTCGCGCCGTGCGACCCAAGCCTGGAGCGAAGCCTTGCGCGCGCTCGACCTGCTGGTGCCGTTCGACGCACTGGCACGGCCGCGTTCCGGCGAGCCGATGCGGGTCTCGGGCCTGCATCGCATCGACGAAAACCGGCTGAACAAGCTGTCGCCCGAAACCCTGCATGACTGGCAGACTCGGCACTGGCTGCGCGCCGCACACGCGCACCTGATCTCGTTGGAGAACTTCGCGCGACTCATGGACGCGGCTTCGACAGGCACGGCACGAGCCTGAAGCACTGGCTTGCCGGGCCGGCGAAACGACTAAAGTCTGCCGTCCCACCTAGCCCGTCTCGTCGAACAACCCTCGCTGCGGGGGGCCGCGGACTGCCGGACGCCGGGTGGCTTCGAGTGCCGACGCGTTCGCATTCAGCTGGGCCGAAAGCTGTGTTTTTCGACGTCCCTCATGAATCAGGAAATTGACCTGGAACAATTTTTTTGGATCTTCCGCAAAGTACAGTGGCTAAGCGGAGAGGGATGGACAGTCATGACGAAGCAACAACATCAGCGTAGGGGCTCGGTAGCAGTCTCCGGATATCATGGCCCGCCGCCGCTTTGGGCGCGGTGGTTGAGCGCCATCTGTCTGATCTGCGGCTTGCTGATCGGGCTCAAGCTGGGGGAGGTCGGGTCATGACGAAAGCTCAGACGGTCGAACCGGTCACCCTCCTGCGCGACATCATCCAGCAGGGACATGCCAATGACGATGCGGATGCGAACGCGGCCGCGCTGGCCACTGCCGATTCCGCCTCGGGCCGCCCCTCGGTGCGTACCGTATACGTGCAGATTGTCGAGCAGGATATCGTGTTTTTCGTAAATGCCCGCAGTGGCAAGGGGCGTCAGATCGAGTGGAACCCCTACGTCGGCCTGTGCTTTTTCTGGCGCTATATGCGCCGGCAGGTCATTGTGGAGGGCAGGATCGAGTTGCTCGATCCTGCTGCCGCTGATGCCTGCTGGCGCGATCGGCCGCGTGAAAGCCGACTTGCGGCACACGCCTCCCGGCAACACGCCCACACAGGCGATGAGCGAGCGATGAAGGCTCGCCTGCACGAAGAAAAGCAACGATTCAACTTCAGTAAAGTGGTCCGCCCCGAGCACTGGCTTGGGTACAAGCTGCTCCCCGAGCATTTTGAATTCTGGGAGACTGGCTGGGGCCGGCTGAGTTCGCGCCGTTCCTTCGAGCGCCAGCCCGACGGTACATGGGTTAGCTTGCGCCAGGATCCCTGACGGTCCACGATCGGTCGGTGCTCATCGCGACTGAATTGCTCTGGCTGGCGCTGGCGAAGAACAGGTCTCGATATCGATCCCGAACACCTGCTTGAGGCGCTGCGCCCAGGTCATCGTGGCGCGGCGTTCCGCTCTGGCGCGGACTCCTCCGGTTCCACAGTCCTGGCGTCTATGGGCGCGAAGAATGGCTGATCGGAAGGTCCGCGGCCCCGAAAATCCGCCTCAGAAGCGAACGTAATGGTCGAGCAGCAGCACCGTGAACAAGGCCATCAGGTAGACGATGGAATAGCCGAAGGTCTTCATCGGCAGGCCGGGGTACGGGGCGAACTTGAGCCTGATTGCATGGTAGAGGAATACGCCGCCGAGCAGCAGTGCGCCGACGAGATAGAGCAGCCCGGACATACCGGTGACGTAGGGCAGCAGCGTCACACCGATCAGCAACAGCGTGTACAGCAGCACCTGGGTGCGGGTGTATTCCACGCCATGCGTGACCGGCAGCATCGGAATACCGACCTTGGCGTATTCCTCGCGGCGTTCGATCGCCAGCGCCCAGAAGTGCGGCGGTGTCCACACGAAAATGATCAGAAACAGCAGTAGCGAATGCGGATCCAGGCTGCCGGTCACGGCCACCCAGCCGAGCACCGGCGGCGCGGCGCCGGCGGCGCCGCCGATGACGATGTTCTGCGGCGTGGCGCGTTTCAGGTAAAGCGTATAGACGCCGGCATAGCCGATCAGCGTAACCAGGGTCAGCCAGGCGGTCAGCGGATTGACCCAGCTGGCCAGAATCGCGAACCCGGCGACGCCGATGATGGTGGCGAACAGCGCCGATTCGGTCATCGTCAGCGTGCCGGTGACCAGCGGGCGGCCGCAGGTGCGCGCCATGCGCGCATCGACGTGGCGGTCCAGCATTTGATTGACCGCCGCGGCCGCCGCGGCCATCAGACCGATGCCGAGCGTGCCGAGCAGCAGCACATCCAGGGCCACCATGCCGGGCGTGGCCAGGAACATGCCGACGACCGCGGTGAACACGATCAGCATCACCACGCGCGGCTTGCACAGCTCGTAGTATTCGCGCAGCCGTGCGCGCGGCGTGATTCGATTGAGGGTGCTTGCGCCTGTATTCATGGGTTTTGTCTGCCCGCGTCCCGGGCGAAGAAGTTCAGCGCCACTGTGACCAGCAGCAGGATCGCGGCTCCGGCATTATGCGCCGTCGCCAGGCCCAGGGGCAGGTGCAGCATCACGATTCCGATACCGATCGTCAGTTGCAGCAGCACCGCCGCGAGTACCAGCGCACCGAGGCGGCGCCAGCGCCCGCTGCCGCGAAGCAGCAGAAACAGGGACAGCAGCGAAAACAGCAGCGCGACCACCACCGCGCCGACGCGATGGGTGAAATGGATGGTGACGCGCTGGCGGTTGTCGAGCACGCCGTATTCGTAGTTGATGCCGAGTCCGTGCCAGAGTGTGAAGGCGCCCTTGAGATCCAGTTCGGGCAGCATCTTGAGCTGACAGGTCGGGAAATCGGGGCAGGCCAGCGCCGCGTAGTTGGTGCTGGTCCAGCCGCCCAGAAAGATCTGGCAGGCGAGGACCACCAGGGCGACAGCCGCGAACGTCCTCAAGCCTTTCGGCGGGAGCGCATCTCCGGGTCCCGGGCCCCGGGCCCCCGGTCCCGGCCGTACAGACAGACGCAGCCACAGCAGCAGGGCCATGGTCGTCATGCCGCCGATGAGGTGCCCGGTGACGACCAGCGGCTTGAGCAGCCAGGTCACGGTCCACATGCCGAGCAGGCCCTGGAATATCACCAACGCAACCAGCACCAGTGGCAGCACGCGCGGGATACCCTGCTTGCGCCGCAACAGGCTGATCGCCGCCAACGCCACGATCAGCAAGCCAAGCGTGGAGGCGAAATAGCGATGGAGCATTTCCTTCCAGGCCTTGTGCGCCTCGACCGGACGGTCCGGGAAGCGCGCTTCGGCAGCCTGCACCTCGTGGTCGGCGTCCGGCACGGTGATGTGCCCGTAGCAGCCGGGCCAGTCCGGGCAACCCAGGCCGGCGTCGGAAAGGCGCACGAAGGCGCCCAACACCACCACGCAGAAGCACAGCAGCAGGGCCAGGCTGTTGATACGGCGAAACCAGATCATCTCTAAAGTTCGTACTCCGGCAACAGGCCTCAGCCCATTTGGGAAATGCGCAACAGATGCTTGAGGTCCTTCTGCAGGCCCTTGGGCTCCACGTCCTGCGGGTAGCTCATCATCCAGTTGCCGATCGGATCGAGCAGAAACAAGACATCGTCGCCGCGATCGGCGAAGAACGCGCGAAACTGCTCCAGCGGATCGGCGAGGATCACCAGATCGGGATGAAGCTCCGCCAGCTGCTCACGCATGCGCTCGGCCGCCACCGGTGTTTCGGCAATCAGAATGCGGCGCAGGCGCTCCTCATCCTTGTTCAGCGTGGTGCGAACCTGCCGCGTCAGATACAGACTCTCGGTGCAGGCCTCGTCGCAGCTTGCACCGGTGCGCTGCACCAGCGTCCAGCGACCATAGAACACTTCAAGATCGGCGGCCAGGCCGTTCGCGGTGGTCAGCGGCAGCTTGTCCGGCAGCGGACGCGCCGGCTCCACCAGAGTGCCGTAGTTGGTGGTGCCCTCGGGCCGCAGCCCCGGCAGGAAGAAGTAGAGCAGCAGGGCCGCGACCACCGGGGCTGCGAACAGGCCGACCAGCAGCAGGAACTGGCGACGACCGCGGGCTTGATCACTGGAGTCTTTCATGGCTTTCGTTTCAGGTTCAGGACCACAAACAGTCCAAACAGGGTGGCGCTGAACGTAAACCATTGCAGCGCGTAGCCGAGATGTCGCTCGGGTCCGATATCAACCACATTCCACTCGCGCCGAAAGCCGCCCTCGGCGCCCGGCGCCAGCCACAGCAGGCCATCGGCGAGCGGTGCGTCGAACAGGCAGCGCAGTTCCTCGAACCGCGGATATTGCACCACCGGCGTCGCGTTCGGCTCGCACAACCGGTTCTCTACGTGCAGCGCCGATTCCGGCAGCTCGCGCCAATATCCGCGGAGGCTCAGCGCCGAGCTCGGCACCGGCGCGGCCGGGCGCTCGTCGCGCGAACGCGGCGCGGCCAACCAACCGCGGTCGACCAGCACGATTCCGCTGCCGTCGTCGAGCGCCAGTGGCGTCCAGACGTGATAACCCGCCACGCCCTGATCCACCTGATTGTCGAGCCAAAGCTGTTGGTCCGGTAGGTAGTGTCCACTCACGGTCACCACCAAGGGGCGCGTAGCCGGCGGCGCCGGTGTATCGACCCGCAGAACCTGGGCCGGGCGATCAGCGAGCGTGCGATATTGCTCGATCATCGCCCGCTTCTCGTCGGCACGCCGCAGCTGCCAGAAACCCGCGGACAGCATGGCGACACATCCGAGCACCGTCGCGAGCACGATCCAGGCGCGCGGCCGAAAGCTCACGGCCATCGGCACGCCCCGGCACCGGAGCGAGTGCTGGGCTCCCGGGATAGAATGGACGGCTTTCCCGCCACCGGAAGCCCCATGCTGCCCAAGTTGATCATCATCGCGTTTCTGCTCGCGATCGTCGCGTCACTCGCTTCGGGGATGTTCTTCCTGATCCGCGACCCGAGTAACCGCAAGCGCACGGTCAACGCCTTGACGGTGCGGATCAGCCTGTCGCTGTTGCTGATCGCGTTTTTGGTGCTCGCGTACTTCATGGGCTGGATTCAGCCCCACGGCATCGTCGACTGAACCCAGCGCTCACGAGCCGGTACGGGCAGTCATCCGCCCTCCCGGTTCGTCGGAATGAGGCGTGGCTACAAAATATAGACGAAGACAAACAGTCCGACCCACACCACATCCACGAAATGCCAGTACCAGGCCACGCCTTCGAATCCGAAGTGCGAATCCGGTTTGAAGTGGCCTTTCATCAGGCGCAAGGTGATCACGATCAACATGAACGTGCCGAGCGTGACGTGCATGCCGTGGAAGCCGGTCAGCATGAAGAAGGTGGAACCGTAGATGCCGCTACCGAGCGTGAGGTTCAGTTCATGATAGGCGTGGATATACTCCTCGGCCTGGAAATACAGGAACGTGGCGCCGAGCGCGACCGTTGCCCACATGAAAATGATGCACTTGAGGCGCTTGGCATCCTTGAGCGCGTGATGTGCAATCGTGATCGTGACGCCTGAGGACAGCAACAACAGCGTGTTGATGAACGGCAGACCCCAGGCCGAGACCGTTTCGAAGTCGCCGCCGATCTCGCCGGGGCCGTTGGTCGGCCAGGTGTTCTCGAAGTCCGGCCACAACAGCAGGTTGGTCGACAGCTTTTCGCCGGCGCCGCCCAGCCACGGCAGCGCCATGTGGCGTGCGTAGAACAGCGCGCCGAAGAAGGCGGCAAAGAACATCACCTCGCTGAAGATGAACCAGCCCATGCCCCAGCGATAGGTCATGTCGACCTGGGCGCCATACTTGCCGGTCTCGCTCTCCGAGATGACATCCCGGAACCACATGAAGATGATCGCGACGGCAATCACCACACCGGCGATCAGCGGGATCGTCGTGAACGCCTTGCCTTCGAGCAGATGCGAAACGCCCAGCAGCGTGGCGGCCAGCCCTAACGTCAACAGAAACGGCCACACGCTGGGCGCGGGCACAAAATAGGGTTGCTTCGAATCAGTCGCGTGCGTCGCCATGGTCCAGTCCCGTTGTCGCGCTTGCGCGCGTTGCGTCATTCCAGTTTCTGCCGGATCGACGTCGATCCGGCAGCGGCGTTCCGGCCCTCAGCCCGAGGATCGGAGCGCCTGTGCGATGAAGATGCCGGCGTAGAACAGCAGCGCCAGTCCCAGCAGCAGCAGAGCCGTGCGGATATTGCGTCGGCGTTGTTGCTTGTCACCCATTACCACTCGATCGCTGTTCAAGTTCGCGTTCAGTGCGCGGCCTGGGTTTCGGCGTCGTCGATCTGCGGCGGCACCTCGAAGGTGTGGTACGGCGCCGGCGACGCCACGGTCCATTCCAGACCCTGTGCGCCTTCCCAGGCGCGCGCCTTGGCCTTCTCACCCTTGCGCGCCATGCAGCGCATGATGTTTCCGATGAACAGGAACTGCGCGAAGAAGAAACCGAACGCGCCGATCGTCGAAATCTGGTTGAAGTCGGTGAACTGCACCGCGTAGTCCGGGATACGGCGCGGCATGCCGGCCAGACCGACGAAGTGCTGCGGGAAGAACGTGACATTGATGAAGATCGCAGACAGCCAGAAATGCAGCTTGCCGAGCTTCTCGTTGTACATGTGTCCGGTCCACTTCGGGATCCAGTAGTAGATCGCCGCGATCACCGAGAACACCGCGCCCGGCACCAGCACGTAATGGAAATGCGCCACCACGAAATAGGTGTCGTGGTACTGGAAGTCCGCCGGCGCGATCGCCAGCATCAATCCGGAGAAGCCGCCGATGGTGAACAGGAACACGAAGGCCACCGCGAACAGCATGGGCGTCTCGAAGGTCATCGAGCCCTTCCACATCGTCGCGATCCAGTTGAACACCTTCACACCGGTGGGCACCGCGATCAGCATGGTGCTGAACATGAAGAACAGCTCGCCGGTCAGCGGCATGCCCACGGTGAACATGTGGTGCGCCCAGACGATGAACGACAGGAAGGCGATCGAGGCCGTGGCGTACACCATCGAGTCATAGCCGAACAGCGGCTTGCGCGCGAAGGTCGGGATGATCGTCGAAACCACGCCGAAGGCCGGCAGGATCAGGATGTAGACCTCGGGATGGCCGAAGAACCAGAAGATGTGCTGGAACATCACCGGGTCGCCGCCGCCGGCGGCGTCGAAGAAGGTGGTGCCGAAATACTTGTCGGTGAGCAGCATCGTCACCGCGCCGGCCAGAACCGGCATGGTCGCGATCAGCAGATAGGCGGTGATCAACCAGGTCCACACGAACAGCGGCATCTTCAGCAGGGTCATGCCCGGCGCACGCATGTTCAGGATCGTGACCACGACGTTGATCGCGCCGGTGATCGACGAAATGCCCATCAAGTGGATCGAGAAGATCAGCAGCGGAAATGCCGCGCCGGTCTGCAGCACCAGCGGCGGGTACATGGTCCAGCCGCCCGCAGGTGCACCGCCACCGATGAACAGGGTCGACAGCAGCAGCGCGAAGGCGAACGGCAGCAACCAGAAGCCCCAGTTGTTGACTCGCGGCAGCGCCAGATCGCCGGCACCGACCATCATCGGCACCATCCAGTTCGCCAGACCGGTGAACGCCGGCATCAGACCGCCGAAGATCATGACCAAGGCGTGCATGGTGGTCATGGAGTTGAAGAACTCGGGGTGCACGAACTGCAGACCCGGTTCGAACAGCTCGGCGCGGATCACCAGCGACATCAAGCCGCCGATGAAGAACATCAGCATGCTGAAGCACAGGTACAGCGTGCCCAGATCCTTGTGGTTGGTCGTCTTGACCCAGCGCATGAGCCCGGGGGGCGGACCGTGATGCTCGTGGTCGTGGTCGTGCGCGTGCGCGTGTTCGTGTGCCATGGCTTGGATACTCCTGAAGCTTTCGCTCCAAACGACTGAAAAGTTCCGACTCAGCGGGCCGCAGCAACCTGGGCCGGCTGAATCACACCGGCGTCGTTGCCCCATGAATTACGGGTATAGGTAATCGCCGCCGCGATGTCCTTGTCGGACAGATAGCCAAACGGCGGCATTGCATTCTTGCCCTCGAGCACCTGGGCAATCTGCGCATCGACAGGCCCGTTGACCACGGCACTGCCGTGCAACGACGGGAAGGTCGGCGGCAAACCGTTGCCGTCCGCCTGATGGCAGGCCGAGCAATTCGCCTGGTACGCGTTCCTGCCGGTTTCCATCAAGGCATCCCTGGACAGCTCGTCGCCGGCTGCGGCGGCCGGTGCTTCGGATTCCCCTGCGTCTGCATCTGCGTCCATATCGCCGGCCACGGCGGATTCAGTGGCTGCGGCCTCGGTCGCCGGGGCAGCGGTTTCGGCCGACTGCGCGGGGGCCTCATCGCCGCCCTTCTGCTTCGCCAGCCATTGCTCGTACTCGTCCTGCGGCAGCGCCTCGACCACGATCGGCATGAAGCCGTGATCCCGGCCGCAAAGTTCGGCGCACTGACCGCGATAGATGCCGGGCTCGTCGATCCGCGCCCACATCTCGTTGACGTAACCCGGAATCGCGTCTTTCTTCCATCCCAGAGCCGGCACCCACCAGGCGTGAATCACGTCCGCGGAGGTCATCTGGAAGCGGATCTTCTGGCCCACCGGCAGGACCAGCGGCTTGTCGACATTGAGCAGATAGTTCTCGACGCTGGCCGGATCGATGCCGGAATCGAGCTGACGCGCCGCGTTGGAAGCTTCGTCGAGGCGGCTGTAGAAACTTACGCCCTCGCCGACGTAGTCATAACCCCACAGCCATTGATAGCCGGTGATCTTGATGGTCATGTCCGAATTGCTGGTGTCGGACATCTTGACCAGCGTGCCGGTGGCCGGAATCGCCATGCCGATCAGCACCACGAACGGAAGCACCGTCCAGATGATCTCGACCAGCGTCGATTCGTGGAAGGTGGCGGGCTTGGGGTGGCGCGAGCGGCGATGCGCGAACACCGAATAGAACATCGCGCCGAACACGACCAGCCCGATCACGCAGCAGACGTAGAAGATCGTCATGTGCAGGGAGTGCACGCTGCGGCTGATTTCGGTCACACCGACCGGCATGTTCCACTTGGCTTGCGCCGCCGCCGGAGTCTCGGCCCAGGCCGGCACACTGGCAGCCAAGCTGGCGAGCATGAGGCCCGCAACCGTCATCAGCTTCTTCAACAGCATTTCGCCCGTCTCCAACATTTAAGTTTCGGCCGACACCGTGCCGGCAGCCTCGGCGGAGCAGTGCTCCCAACCGGAACGTAGCAATTCCTTCAAGCGCTTCTGCAGCGCCACTTTTTCCTCTTCGATCAGGCAACGCCCAATCTCGATGCGTTGCGGTCCACTGCTCAGCAGCAGACGGCGCGACTCGTTCGCGGTGGCCCCCGGTTCCAGCAAGGCCCTCGTCGAACTGCGTGGCAGATCACAAACCGACTGCACACCGCGCCCCAACATGCCGAGTTCCACGCGCAGACGGTCATTCTCGAATCGCAATACTTCGCGATAGGCGTTTCGACGAATGCTGATCCACAACGCAGCCCCGAGCCCCGCCAGTTCCAGCCCGGCCCACGCCAATACCGGCCAAAAGCCCCGCCAAGCCAAAAATCCGGCGATACCCAGACTCACCGCGCTGATTCCGGCCATGACGCACACCGCCTGAGGACCACTCAACGAGGCGTTGGGGCCAATCACCAGACGGGTTCGTGCGGGAATGGTGGAGTCCACTTCGCTCGGAGGGTCAGGATAAAGCCTGCGGATTGTAGTGCACCGGGGATTGCATGCGCAAAGCCAAGGCGACCGTTCTGTGGCCGATCAGCGCCTTGACGCCGGAACTTCCAGCGATTGCAGCGTTGACTCTATGAAATGATCCGCGGCCTCGGCGGGCGTCGACAGCGCCGGCAGCGTCGCCAACAACGGCGCCTGAAGCCGGCGCCGCAAACTTTCGACGATGTCCGCCTCTCGATCCGCCGGCGGCGGCAGACCGTTCGCGACCCAGCCCACACAGCGGGTTTGGGCAGCGATCGATTGCGCGCTCAACAAGGCGTGATTGATGCAGCCCAGGCGGATACCCACCACCATCAGCACCGGCCAGGCATTCGCGCCGATCCAGTCGGCAAAGGTCCAGCTCTCGCCCAGCGGCACTTGCCAGCCCCCGGCGCCCTCGACGATCACCAGATCGTGCGTTTCACGCAGCGCGGCAACACCTTGCGTCAGGCGCGCGCGATCGATGTGAACATCGTCGTCGGCGGCGGCAAGATGCGGCGCGATCGGGTCGGCAAAGGCGTAGGGATTGATTCGCGCATATGGCAATTGGGTTCCGGACGCCGCCATCAGTGCCAGCGCATCCTCGTTGCGCAAGCCCTCGGACGTGGCTTCGCTGCCGCTGGCCACCGGCTTGTAGCCGACGACGCTCAGCCCCCGGGAGCACGCGTGCTGAATCAGGGCGCAGGCGGCGAAGGTCTTGCCCACGCCGGTGTCGGTTCCGGTGACCGCGATGACGTGTCCGAGCGGCATCTCAGGCCGGCTCGGACTCGGAACCCAAGGCCTCCCAGACCTCGCCGAGCGCATTGAGCAAACCGTCGATCTGCGCCGGTCGATGCGCAGCGGACAAGGTGATGCGCAGACGCGAGGTGCCGCGCGGTACCGTCGGCGGGCGAATCGCCGCGACCCAGTAACCACGCTCGAACAGGCCGCGGCTCATCGCAAGGGTCCGCGCCTCATCGCCCGTCAGCAGCGGCTGGATCGCGGTGCTGGACATTTCTCCGGCCTGCTGCCCCAGCGGAAGTCCGCAGCGCCGGGCACCGTCGACGAACTGCCGGATATTGGCGTGCAGACGCTGGCGATGCCCGGGCTCCTCGCGCGCGATCCGCAAACCGGCATGCGCGGCCGCAGCGACAGCGGGTGGCGGCGCCGTGGAAAAGATCCAGCTGCGTGCGCGTTGCACCAGATACTCGATCAGATCCTCGTCACCGGCGACGAAGGCGCCGGCGGCGCCGATCGCCTTGCCGAGCGTGGCCACATAGATGTCGGGAATCGAATCCGAAGACATTTCGACGGCGCCGCGCCCGTGCTCGCCGAGTACACCGAATCCATGTGCGTCGTCGATCATCAGCGGCGCACCGAATCGCCGGCCCAGGCGGCGCAGGGCCGGTAGCTCGGCGATATCGCCATCCATGCTGAACAGGCTGTCGCTGACGATCAGTGACAGCGTGCCGCCCGGGGCGGCCGCCAGATCACCCAGCGTGGCTTCGTACGCGGCCAGATTGCGATGCGGAACGCGTCGATAGTCGGCGCCGGACAGACGGCCGCCGTCGATCAACGAAGCGTGATTCAGTTCGTCCGCGACGATGGCATCACCGCAGCGCAGCAGGCCGCGCAGCACACCCAGATTGGCCGCCCAGCCGCTCGAAAACAGCAAGGCGCGCGGACGACCGGTGAAATCCGCCAGGGCTTCTTCCAGCGCGCGGTGTTCCGCGTTGTATCCGGAGATCAGCGCCGAGCCGCCGCTGCCGACGCCGGCATGGTCCAGCGCGCGCTTCGCCGCCACCGCCAGGCGCGGATCGCCCGCGAGGCCGAGGTAGTCGTTGCTGCAGAAATTGATGCAGCGGCGACCATCGACCACGATATCCGCGCCGTGATTCCCGTCGATGACGCGACGCACCCGGTACAGATCGGCCGCGCGTATCCGCCGCAGTTCGGCGTCCAGGCGCGTCGACAGCGCATTGCGCACTGAGGACCGCGCCTCGGCGACATTCACCCGCAGTGGCCCTCGGCCGCAGCGGACACCTCCGCCTTGGGCGTGCAGTGCGCTTCGGCACGGCCTTCGGCCTCGATGCCGAGGCGGGCGAACAATGCACGATCGCGGAGGTTCTGCGGGTTCTCGGTGGTCAGCAGACGATCGCCATAGAAGATCGAATTGGCGCCCGCGAGGAAACACAGCGCCTGCAACTGATCGTTCATCTCGGTGCGGCCTGCGGACAGGCGCACATAGGCGCGCGGCATGATCACGCGCGCCACGGCGATGGTGCGCACGAACTCGAACGGGTCCAGCGGCTCGCCACCGGCCAGTGGCGTGCCCGGCACCTGCACCAGGTTATTGATCGGCACGCTTTCGGGGTGGGCCGGCAGATTGGCCAGGGTCAGCATCAGTTCCACGCGATCCTCGCGCGATTCACCCATGCCGACGATGCCGCCGCAACAGGTCTTGAGCCCGGCATCGCGCACATTGGACAGGGTATCCAGCCGGTCCGCATAGGTCCGCGTGCTGATGATGTCCTTGTAGTAGCGCTCCGAGGTATCGAGATTGTGGTTGTAGTAGTCCAGCCCGGCATCGGCCAGGCGCTGCGCCTGCTGCGGCTTGAGCATGCCCAGCGTGACACAGGACTCCAGCCCCAGTTCCTTGACGCCGCGCACCATCGCCTCGACCTTGTCGAGATCGCGCTCCTTCGGCGAACGCCAGGCGGCACCCATGCAGAACCGGGTCGCGCCATTGGCCTTGGCCTCGCGCGCGGCTTCCAGCACCGCGTCGACCTCCATCAACGCCTCCTTCTGCAAACCCGTCTCGAAGCGCACCGACTGCGGGCAATAGGCGCAATCTTCGGGGCAGGCGCCGGTCTTGATCGACAGCAGGGTGGAAAGCTGCACCGCGTTCGGATCGAAATGTTCGCGATGCACGGTCTGCGCACGAAACATCAGATCGGAGAACGGCAGATCGAACAGCGCGGCGACTTCGGCACTGGACCAGTCGTGACGGATTTCGTTGGCGGACATCGTAGGTTTCCTGTGGTGGCTGGCTGGCGGCGGTCACGCGCGGCAGAATGCGATCAGTGTCGGCAGCAGATGGGAGACTGTCAACTTATGAAGTGCCTTCTGGTTGACGGCTGGCGACGACTCAGCGCACCGGCCTGCCGCTTGTGTGCGGCCAGCGGGGCTGGCCCACTGTGCACGGCCTGCGTCGAAAGCCTGCCGTGGAACGATTGCGCCTGCGAACGCTGCGCGCAGCCCCTGTCGACGATGCAGCGGCTGTGCGCCCGTTGCCAGCGTCGCGCCCCGCCATACGACCACGCGGGGGCCAGCTTCCGACTCGAAGCACCGATACAGCAGATGATCTACGGCCTGAAGTCGCACGCGCGTCTCGACAACGCCGAGCTGCTGGCGCAATTGATGACAAGTGCGCACCCGGCCTTCGTTGACGAACATTGCCTGCTCGTCCCGGTGCCGCTGTTTCGGCATCGCTTGCGTCGACGCGGCTACAACCAGGCGCTGGAGCTGGCGCGGCGCCTGGCACGACGGCTGCAACTGCGCTGCGACGGTCTGGCGGTGACTCAGGTTCGTGCCAGCCGCGACCTGACCCGACTCGACCGCCCTGCGCGCCGCCGCGAGGTTCGTGGCGCCTACACCGTCGATCCGGCGCGGGTTCGGGGCCAGGCGCTGGTGCTGGTCGACGATGTGATGACCACCGGCGCCACGGTCGAGTCCATCAGCCGCCTGTGCCGACAGGCCGGAGCGGCCAGCATCTCGGTGTGGACGGCCGCGCGCACGCCCTGATCTCCACCGTTCACGGCACGGCGAGGGCACGGCGCGCTTGTCAGGCCGGCACCACACCGGTTCAATGCGTCTTTGCATATCTCGTGAACTCGATGACCTCGACGGCGCTGATCGAAAACGATGCCGTGGTGCTCGGCCTGCTGGCCGTGACCCTGGGCGCGGTCTTCTGGACCTCGCAGAGCCCACATCCCTGGCTGCGCGCGTTCTACAAATATGTGCCGGCCCTGCTGCTGTGCTACTTCATCCCAGCGGTCTACAACACCGTGGGCCTCATCGACGGCGAGGCCTCGCAGCTTTACTTCATCAGCTCGCGCTACCTGCTGCCGGCGACGCTGGTGCTGTTGACGCTGTCCATCGATCTTCCGTCGGTGGCACGCCTGGGGCCCAAGGCCGTCACCATGTTCCTGACCGGCACCGTCGGCGTGGTCATCGGCGGCCCGATCGCGATCCTGATCTGGCAACTGTTCTCGCCGGACACCGTGGATGGCGACACCTGGCGCGGCATGACCGCGATCGCCGGCAGCTGGATCGGCGGCGGCGCCAATCAGGCGGCGATGAAGGAAGTCTTCGACGTCGACAACAATCTGTTCGGAACCATGGTCGCGGTCGACATCATCGTCGCCAATCTGTGGATGGCGGTACTGCTATGGATGGCTGCCAATGCCGAACGTCTCGACGCCCGGCGCGGCGCGGACACTTCGGGCATCACCGCCCTCCGGCAGCGCATCGAAAGCTTTCAGGCCGAAAACGCACGCATCGCCAGCCTGCCGGAGCTGATGTTCATCATGGCAGCGGCCTTCGGCTGCACCGGTGCGGCACATGCGATCGGCGCGCCGATCGCCGCCTGGTTCTCGCAGTTCCGGTGGGCGGCGCGTCTGTCCTTCGACAGCAGCTTCTTCTGGATCGTGGTGCTGGCCACCAGCTTCGGCCTGATGCTGTCTTTCACGCGCGTGAAGCGACTCGAAGGCGCCGGCGCTTCGAAGATCGGATCGGCGATGCTCTACATCCTGATCGCCAGCATCGGCATGCACATGAACCTCGGCGCGATTCTCAGCGACCCCAAGCTGTTCGGCGTGGGCCTGAGCTGGATCGCGATACACGCCGGCCTGTTGTTGCTGGTCGGCCGCCTGATCCGCGCACCGGTGTTCTATCTGGCCGTGGGCAGCCAGGCCAACATCGGCGGCGCCGCCAGCGCACCGGTGGTGGCCAGCGCGTTCCATCCGGCGCTGGCGCCGGTCGGCGTGCTGCTGGCGGTCTTCGGCTATGCGCTCGGGACCTACGCGGCCTGGGCCTGCGGCCAGCTGATGCGGCTTGCCGCCGGATAGTTCGGCTGGCTTTCAGAGGCAATCCAGCAGCAGGCCGGCGAACACCAGCATGCCGAAGTAGTGGTTGTTGAGGAACGCCCGGAAGCAGGCGGTTGGCTCGCGCTCGCGCACTAGAAACTGCTGATAGACCGCGATTGCGGCGGCGCCGGCAAGACCCAGCCACCAGTAGCCGCCGCGGCCATCGAGTGCACCGGCCAGCAGCAGCAAGGCCAGCGCACAGGCCTGCAAGGCGGCGGTGATGAGTCGGTCGTGACGACCGAACAGGATCGCCGAGGATTTGACACCGATCTTGACATCGTCCTCGCGGTCGGCCATGGCGTAGAAGGTGTCGTAGGCGATCGTCCAGCACAGATTGGCCGCCAGCAGCGCGGCGCACAGCGGCCAGTCGACGCCGCCGCTGACGGCGACGAAAGCCATCGGAATGCCCCAGGAAAACGCGACGCCAAGATGCGCCTGCGGCAGGCCGTGCAGGCGCTTGGCATAGGGATAGCTGGCCGCGATCAAGACAGCCGGAATCGACCACAACACGGTCCTCATCCCGAGTGCGAGCACCAGCAGGAACGCCAGCGACACCAGGACCGCGAACAGGACAAGTGCTTCCTTGGGCACGACGCGACCAGCCGCGATCGGGCGCATACGGGTCCGCGCCACATGCGGGTCGAACCCGCGGTCGGCATAGTCGTTGATCACGCAGCCGGCGGCGCGCATCAGCACGGTGCCGGTGATGAAGGTCAGCAGGATCGCGATCGGCGGCATTCCGTCGGCGGCGAACCACAGGCCCCACAGCGTGGGCCACAGCAACAGCGAAATGCCGATCGGCTTGTCGAAGCGCATCAGCAGCGCGTAGTCGCGCAGCTTCGCGGACAGTGGCGACGTCTGCGTGGCGGAACTCATGCGACAAGCATAGCGCGCACGCCACGCCTCACGCCTCACGCCTCACGCCTCACGCCTCACGCCTCACGCCTCACGCCTCACGCCTCACGCAATCAGACCTGTCCGTAACGCTTGATGTCGCCGACCCAGCGTTCGATCAGGCGGCTCGCCAAGGGCGGATGCTGTTCGAGCCAGCGGTCGGCCCAGACCTGCAGCGCCGGTATCCGTTCGGCATCGCGCACCGGATCGGCAACCTTGAGCCCGATCAGCCCGGTCTGACGCCGTCCCAGTATTTCGCCGGGCCCGCGCAGTTCAAGATCGCGTTGTGCGATCTCGAATCCATCGGTGGTCGAACGCATGGTTTGCAGCCGTGCCCGCGCGGTGTCGGACAGCGGTGGCTGGTACATCAGCACGCACTGGCTCTCGCGGCTGCCACGCCCGACGCGCCCTCTCAATTGATGCAATTGCGCGAGTCCCAAGCGCTCCGCATTCTCGATCACCATGATGCTGGCATTGGGCACGTCGACGCCTACTTCGATCACCGTGGTCGCCACCAGCAACTGTATCTCGCCGGCCTTGAAGGCGTTCATCTGCGCGTCCTTGTCGGCCGACTTCATGCGGCCGTGCACCAGTCCCACGCTGACATCAGGCAACTCCTCGGTGAGCTGCTGCGCCACCGCTTCGGCGGCCTGCGCCTCGACCTCGTCGGACACCTCGATCAAGGTGCACACCCAATAGGCCTGGCGCGACTGGCGGCATGCTGCGCGCAAGCGCTCCATGACCTCATGGCGCCTGGTGTTGCCGAGCACCACGGTGAGGACCGGCGTTCGCCCGGGCGGCAGTTCGTCGATCACCGACACGTCGAGGTCGGCATAGATGGTCTGTGCGAGCGTGCGGGGAATCGGCGTGGCAGTCATCACCAATTGGTGCGGCGACAGGCCATCCGGCCCCTTGTCGCGCAATGACAGACGCTGGCCCACGCCGAAGCGATGCTGCTCATCGACCACCACCAGCGCCAGCCGGCTGAACTGCACGGACGCCTGGAATACGGCATGGGTTCCGATGATCACATTGGCTTCGCCGCCCGCGATTGCGCTCAGCGTCGCATCGCGCGCGGACTTCTTCAGTCCGGACTTGAGCAGGGCGATGTGAACCCCCAGCGGCGACAGCCATTGCGCAAGATTGCGCGCATGCTGTTCGGCCAGCAGCTCGGTCGGCGCCATCAGCACGGACTGCCACCCCGCCTGTTTGGCTGCCAGCATCGCGGCAGCCGCAACGACGGTCTTGCCGGAACCGACATCGCCCTGGACCAGACGCAGCATCGGTCTGGTTTGCGAGAGATCGGCCGCGACCTCGGCGATCACCCGTGTCTGCGCGCCGGTCGGGACGAATCCGAGCTGCGCCTGCAGCGCCGGCATTCCATCGATACGGGAGCGGATCACCGGCGCTGGCCGTGATCGAACCTGGCGGCGTAACACCCGCATCACCAACTGGTGCGCCAGTAGTTCCTCGTCGATCAGTCGGAGCTGGGCGGGATGCGTCCCGGCGAGCAGCTGGGCCGCATCCACATCCGATGCCGGACGATGAATCGCACACAGCGCGTCCAGCGTCGCCGGTTGCGGCAGGTCGGGCAGCGATTCTGCAAACGCGGCGTCGCGGGAGGCGATGTCCAGTGCCTGCGCAATCAGGCCGCGCAGCCGCGCCTGTGTGACCCCCGTGGTCAGCGAGTAGATCGGCGTGAGCTGCGCTTCCGCGCGTAGTTCGTCCGCGGAGTCGGCAAGCGTGTATTCCGGATGGATCATCTCGGCACCGCCTTGGCCGAAGCGGACCACGCCATAGGCACGCAGCCAACGCCCGCTGGCGAAGCTGCGCGTTTGCGCATCACCGAAGTGAAAGAACCGAATACGCAGCCAGTCGTCGCCGTCGTGGGCAGTCACGATCAGCTGCCGCCGGCCGGTGTAGCGCACTTCGGCCCGGTCCACGCGCACACGCAGCAGAGCTTCGGCGCCATCGACCAAGCCATGCAGCGCGGCGAAATGACGGCGATCCTCGTAGCGGAAGGGCAGATGAAACAGCAGGTGCCGCACCTGGGTGATGTCCAGCGCCCTGAGTCGCGAGGCCAGGTGCGGACCGGCGCCCTTGAGGAACTGAACCTCGGCATCGAGACTGAGGGACGCTGGCACGCCGGATCGCGTGCCACGTGGCGGCGCCTTGCGCGTGCCCCCGGTCACCGGCGCCTCTTTCTTGCCGACGCTACGAGGTGCGGCGATCAGCCCAGAACCAGTACCGCGTCCGCCTCGACGCGGGCCCCCTTGGGCAAGCTCGATACCCCGATCGCCGCGCGAGCCGGGTACGGCTCCGGCATGTACTTCGCCATGATCTCGTTGACGCTGGGAAAATGGGCAAGATCGGTGAGGTAGATGTTGAGCTTGGCGACGTCGGCGAGCGAACCGCCGGCAGCCACGGCCACCGCCGTCAGGTTGCGGAAGACCTGGTGGATTTCGGACTCGATCGAGTCGTTGACCATTTCCATGGTCTTCGGGTCCAGCGGAATCTGGCCGGAGATGTAAACGGTGTCTCCGTGACGAACCGCCTGCGAATAGGTGCCGATGGCGGCGGGGGCTTCGTCGGTGTGAATGATCTGCTTTGCCATGTGTCGTCTTGTCGTCGAAAATTGTGAGGTGTGCTTGTTCTAAACGCGCGTGACCTTGGCCACATTGGAAAGTCGCCGGATACGGCGCATGACCCGCGCCAGATGGGTCCGGTCGTGCACGGTGATGACGAAGCGCATGTCGGCGCTTTCGGTGTCGACGCGTTCGGCCATGTGGACGTTCTCGATGCTGGACTCGGCAGCGGCGATCTCGGACGCGATCGATGCCAGCAGCCCGCGCCGGTTTGAACCCTGTACCCGCAGCTCGGCAACATAGTCCCCGGACACATTGTCGGCCCAGACCAGCGACAGCCAGTCCTGGGGAGAGATCTTGCGGTTGTGGGTCTGCTTGCAGTCCATGCGGTGGATCACGATGCCGCGCCCGACGCTGATATGACCGCGTATGTCGTCGCCGGGGACGGGACGACAGCATTTCGCGTAATCGAGAATCAGGCCTTCGGTACCCTCCACCGCCAGCGGCGAGGCATCGCCTGTCGCTGTCGTCCCGCTGATGCGGGTCGCATCCGGCAGAAAGTGTCGCGCCACCAGCGGCGCCAGGCGCTGGCCCAAGCCGATCGAGGAGTAGAGATCCTCAACGTCATCGAGACCGTAGAGCTTGAGCACCTCGTCGGCCTGCTCGTTCTTGAGCCGCGCCATCGGCAGCTTGAGCTCGCGCATCGCCTTTTCCAGCAGACGGCGCCCGAGGCGGATCGCTTCGTCCTCGCGCTGCGTCTTGAGGTAGTGGCGAATGCACGAACGCGCCTTGGCCGTCTTGACGAAATTCAGCCAGGTGGCGTTCGGCCGTGCATGATTGGCGGTGATGATCTCGATCGTCTGACCGTTCGAGATCGGCGAGTTCAGGGGTTCCAGATGCTGATCGATTCGGGCAGCGACGCAGTGATCGCCGAGTTCGGTATGCACCGAATAGGCAAAATCGACCGGCGTGGCGCCGCGCGGCAGACGGCGGATTTCCCCTTTGGGCGTGAACACGTAGACCTCGTCCGGGAACAGGTCGACCTTGACGTTCTCGAGGAAATCGATCGCCGCGGTACCGCCCTGCATCTCGAACAGCGACGACAGCCATTCGCGCGCCCGTACCTGCGGCGCGGCGACCGAGGTTGTGCGTCCGCCCAGCTTGTACTGCCAATGCGCGGCAATACCGGACTCGGCGATGTGGTGCATGTCGCGCGTTCGAATCTGCACTTCGATCTTGCGCCCCCGAGGTCCCACGCAGGTGGTGTGCAAGGACTGATAGCCATTGATCTTGGGATTGGCGATGTAATCGTTGAACAGCTCGGACACCGGCCGGTAGACCGAATGCACGATACCGAGACAGCGATAGCAGTCGTCGAGCTTCGAGACGGTGATGCGAAACCCCAACAGATCCATGACCGCCGGCAGCCGCAGACGCTTGCGACGCATCTTGGAATAGATGCTGTACAGATTCTTCTGGCGTCCGACCACGGTGGCACCAATACCTTCGGCACGCAGCGCTTTCGACAGGCGGCTTTCGATGTCGTTGATGATCGACTTGGTATCGCCGATCTGCTCCTTGATCGCCGCAGCGAACACGACTGCGCGATTCGGGTACAGACTGGCGAACGCCAGATCCTCAAGTTCGGTCCGGATGAAGTGTATGCCCAGACGCTGCGCGATCGGCGCATAGATCTCCAGCGTTTCGCGCGCGATCCTTCGACGCTTCGCGGACTCCATGACGCCGAGCGTGCGCATGTTGTGCAGGCGATCGGCGAGCTTGATCAGAATCACGCGCAGATCCTGCGTCATCGCCATCAACAGTTTGCGGAACGACTCGGCCTGGATCTCGGCGCGCGTCATGCCTTCGGCCTTGCGGAACTTGCTGACTCCGTCGACCAGCTGCGCAATGTCCGCGCCGAAGTCCCGCGTGATCTCTTCCTTGGTGACGCCGGTGTCCTCGATGACGTCGTGGAGGATCGCGGCGATCAGCGTGGTGTGATCGAGCCGCATGTCCGCGAGGATTCGTGCGACCGCAAGCGGATGGTAGATATACGGCTCGCCGGAGGTGCGGCGTTGGCCTTCGTGCAGCTGCGCGCCATACACGTAGGCGCGGCGAACCTCGGAGACCTGCTCCTCCGGCAGATATTCGCCGAGCAGGCGCGTCAGTGCGTCGATGCCGAACGAACGCTCCACCCGCTGTGTGCGGATGGCGGAACCGATTCTTTGGATGACGGGCAGGTCCATGTCATGGTCAGTATAGAGGCCCGAACTGCCCAAGCGGGCAACGCAGCACCCGTTTGCTTGCCCTCTAATGAAAACGGCCCGCACTGAGCGGGCCGTTTTCGATTCCTGCGACGAACCATCCGAAACGGATGGACGCCAACTCGCTCAGAGGTCGAGCGCGTCCAGCGGGTCCAGCGCCTCGAGTTCAACCTTCGGCGCCTGAACGGCCGGCAGATCGGCTTCGTCCAGAACCTCGCGGTCCACGTGGCCTTCCGCGATCTCGCGCAAGGAAACGACGGTGGACTTGTGATTGCCCCAGGGAATCTTGGCTTCGGCGCCGCGCGCAAGCTGGCGAGCACGTTTGGCGGCCACCAAGGTCAGTTCGAACTGATTCGGCAGTTTTTCCAGACAATCTTCGACGGTGACACGAGCCATTGCTAAACCTTCAAAACACCAACAAAAGGGCGGGAATTCTATACCTTCCGTGCCGTGGAATCCAGCAGACGTTCGACCAGCCCTGCATGACGGGCCGAGGCCACGGGGCGACTGAGTCGGCGTGCCACAAAGACGGCAATCAATTCGTCCAGCGCCTGCGCAAAATCGTCGTTGACGATCAGATAATCGTATTCGGCATGGTGCGCGATTTCACTGTGCGCCTCCGCCATGCGTTCGGTGATCGTTTCAGCGCTGTCCTGTCCTCGCGAGTGCAGACGTTGCTCCAGGACTTCGACCGACGGCGGCAGAATGAAGATGCCGATCGCCTCCGGCATCTGCGCCTTGACTTGGCGGGCGCCCTGCCAATCGATGTCGAGGACCACATCGACACCGCGCGCCAACAGTTCTTCGGTCTTTGCGCGACCGGTGCCATAGCGCCGACCGAACACTTCGGCATGCTCGAAAAACTCTCCGTTGTCGACCATCGCCACAAATCCGGCTTCGTCAACGAAATGATAGTGCTGCCCATCGGTTTCGCCAGGCCGGCATTTTCGGGTGGTATACGACACCGAAATCTCCGCGGACATCTGACGGCGCGCGAGCTCGTCGATGGCCGCTCGCGTCAGCGAGGTTTTGCCCCCGCCCGATGGCGCCGAAACGACGAACAGACCGCCGCGCTCCACCTCATTCGACATTCTGGACCTGCTCGCGCATCTGTTCGATCAGCACCTTCATCTCCACCGCGCAGCGCGTCATCTCCGCATCCTGAGATTTGGACGACAAGGTGTTCGCTTCGCGATTGAGTTCCTGCATCAGGAAATCGAGACGGCGCCCCACCGCGTCGTCACGCCCCAAGGTTCTGCGAACCTCGCCGATATGGGAGGCCAGTCTCGACATTTCCTCATCGACATCCAGGCGCTGGGCCAGCAGCGCCAACTCCTGCTCAAGGCGACTGGGATCGACGTCGACCCCGAGCTCTCGGCACCGCTCCCGAACCTTGTCCAGCATGCCGCCGCGCACTTCCGGAAGACGCTTCCGCACGGCGGCAACCAAGGATTCCATCAACTCGCAGCGCTGCATCAGGTATTGGTGCAGGCGCTCGCCTTCACGCTCGCGAGTTTGGGCGAAATCGTCCAAGGCGGCTTTGTAGGTTTCCAGAGCCAAGGCCTGCAGCGGCGCAAAGTCTGCGGACGATTCGCTGACCACTCCCGGCCAGGCGAGGACGCGCTGTAGATCGATTTGTGAGCTTGCACCGGCGGCCTCCCGCACCAGCTCCAGCGCATCGAGAACCTGCTGCAGCCGCGATCGATCGATCTTGATGTTGCCGCCATCAATCTCTGTTGAATAGCGAAGCTGCGCCTCCACCTTGCCGCGCGACATGCATTCGGCTGCCATCGTCCGCAGCTCGTTTTCGAGTCCACGAAATTCTTCCGGCAAGCGCAACTGCAGATCGAGGTAACGGTGATTGACGGATCGCAGTTCCCAGGTAACCTGCCCTGTCTGGTTCTGCAGTTCCGCCCGCGCGTAGCCAGTCATGCTGCGTATCATTCGGTGCCTCGCGTTATCGCGACAATGGAGGCGGTGAATTCTACCGCAGCCGTGCTCACATGCTCACATCGCTTTGATGCACCGCGCACTCATCCCTTGACTGCGCTCAGAGCGTAGGGAGGAGCCAATAGAAACCGGCCTACCGTTGGCCGCATAAAACAAGCGGATACGATAAGCCGATCTGTAAGCCTGACGTCTGCCCGCCGCAACGGACAGATACCCACGTCTGCCTCAAGGCATCGGTGCAGGCACCGTCTTGGTGGCAGCAAGCTTCTTCGCCGCCTTCTTCTTCGCGGGCGCCTTCTTGGCGATCTTCTTTACGGCAGCCTTCTTCACCGCAACTTTCCTGGCGACCTTTTTGGCGACCTTCTTCGTTGCCTTCTTCGCCGCAAGCTTCTTCGCTACTTTCTTGCTCGCCTTCTTGACGGCCTTCTTGGCGACTGTCTTCTTGCTGACCTTCTTTGCAGCTTTCTTGACGGCCTTCTTCGCTACGGTCTTTTTGGCGACTGCTTTCTTGACCGCGACTTTCTTCACCGCAGATTTCTTGGCAGCCGCTTTCTTGGCAACCGCTTTCTTTGCAGCCTTCTTCGCTGCGACCTTCTTGGCCGCCTTCTTCGCTACTGCCATTTCGTACTCTCCTGATTTCCGCACAATCGGAAAATTTCCGTCCCCTGAATGCAACAATGAAGCGCTCAACGCTTCATGTGAATGGAATTTGACGGATTGCTGTCAGAAAATCAATTGAAGCCAGCTTGGATGCGATCAACAGGACAGCCCACTTGGTACTCAATCGAAATCTCATTGCCTCGGCTGTCGCGTTCTTCAGTCTGCTTTGCGTGTGTGCGCCGACCTTTTCTGCGCCGTCGCTCGGCTATCACATCGAACGCATTGAGCCGCATGACAGCACGCGCTTCACACAAGGACTAACGATTGTTGGCGACCGCCTGATCGAAAGTACCGGAGGCTATGGGCTGTCCTTATTGAGCGTTCGAAACTTGAACGGAAGCGCAGAAGAACGCTTGATCCGCTTGCCATCGAACGTGTTCGGCGAAGGTGTGAGCGCAGCACCCGGCGGACTGATGCAACTGACATGGCGCGCAGGTATCGCATGGCTGTTCAACGACGCGCTGGAACTGCAGGCTCGCTATTCGTATGAAGGGGAAGGCTGGGGTCTGACTTTCGACGGCACTCGATTCGTGATGAGCAACGGGACCTCACGTCTGCTCTTTCGATCAACAACGACGTTCAGGACCGAGAGCATGATCGAAGTTCGCGACAAGGGCCGGTCGGTATCGCAGCTCAACGAACTCGAGTTCGCACACGGATACATCTTCGCCAACATCTGGCATAGCGACCGAATCGCCGTCATCGATCCGGCGAATGGAGAGGTTCGCGCCTGGCTCGATCTCGCGCGCCTGAAGCAAGGCTTTCGCAAGCCGGCTCACTGGGACGCGCGAGAGCACGTGCTCAACGGCATCGCGTATGACCAAAAACGCGACGAGTTCTGGCTGACGGGCAAGTGTTGGCCGGTGCTGTATGTCATCAAGCTGGACGGACTGCCGTGAATCCGCCGATCTTTGATGTCAGCCGCTATACGCGTGTGGCTTTTTTCACCGGCGTCGGGATGTAATCCGAATGCGGTGTTCCAACTTATCGAGGACATGCTGGGATCTGGTCGCAATACCGGTGGCAGGACTACGCGTGTCAACGAGCGTTCGACAAGGACGCGCGATCCATTCAGGACTTTCACCAGACTCGACGCCGCAAAGTGCTTGAATGCGCGCCGCATGCGGGCCACTTCAGCTTGGCTCAACTCGAATCGCTTCACCCGAATCTTGCGATCGTGACGCAGAACATCGACGGAATGCACCCGCGTGCAGGCTCGCGCAGTGTGGTCGAACTGCATGGCAGCCTGTGGCGCGTTCGAGATGTTCCCGTATGGACGATGCCGCACTTGATCGGCAACCTTCTCTACCTGTGGATGTTCGCCGGTCGTGTCGAAATCGAGATGGCCATACCCGCTTCGCATTGCCGCACCTATGCTCCGCGATCTCGGCCGCGATCGCACAGTCGCTCGTCACGGCACCAGCCGAGGTGCCGATGATCGGGGCCAGCGGCGCCAATTCGGGCGTGCTCGTCGCCTACGTCTTGCGGTTTCCGCGCGCCAACCTGCTGATTGCGCTTCCCCGAAAATTCGGGACTCTCAGCGTACGCTTGCCGACGTTGCTGATTCTCGGGCTGTGTCTCACCTTGCAGCGACTGTCCGAGTTCCGTCGTCCAGACGCGGCCGGTGCCGCCTTTCGTGCTCATATCGGTGGCTTTCTTGCCGGCATCGCTTCAAACGCGATGTTGCGGTCAGACGAAAGGACCGGCTTCAATGACTGACATTCGGCCGCAAACCGCCGGCATGTCGTCGACACCCATCGATAGGCGCGCGATCAATTGATGTCCAGGATCGTTTCTTCGCCTTCCTCAATTTCGAAGTTGCGCTCACGACGGAACGACAGCTCATCGTCATCTTCCGGATCATCGCCCTCGGCGTCACAGGTAAAGGCTATCGTGTAGTCACCGGCTTCCAGAAAGCCAATGCTGTAGGACAGTCCACTACTGCCGTTCTGGGCGACAAGGCCGACCGATGTCAGGGGCTCATTGTCGGCGCCAATGTCCCCCACGTCCGCGTCCTCTCCATCGAACACGTAAAGTGCCGGTTCACAAGCATTGCTGAGGAGAGCGGCGGAGACGGTTCCGCGAACCCGGCCTGAAAATTCGTCGTCAACGACACGAAGCGCGTTCCGCAATCGATACGGATCAGAAAAATCGTCGGGCTCGATCAAGCCACGCCGCAGATCGAAGTCCACGGTGAGCGCCACATCATCGCCGTCATCCAGCGAAAATCGAAAATCGACCGTCGGCCGGGCGTCTTCGCCGCCGTCCGGCTCAAGGGCAATCCGCCCGCCATTGGTCCGATCAACGTAAGACTCCGAGCCATTGGAATCCGCATCAATCACAAAGCGAATACGCCTGTAGGAACCTGACGGAATGCTTTCGTCTGCAATCAGGACCTTTGAATCACCGCCACGCAAAGCCAGGAGATCAACCTGTAGTTCCGGCTTGAGTTCGACCCGCTCCCAGTCACCGCCGCTATCCTCAAATTCCACAGCGGAGAACTGAACGACGACACGTGACACTTCGTCGGCCGGCGTGTCGGTGACCGACAAGGTGATCGAACCGTTGTCGCAGGCGACCAAGGCAGCTGAGGTAATCAACAGAACCGTCCTGCGCCACGAACTCCATGAAAGTAACAAGACCAACCTCCAGAACTGAATTTGCATTAGACGCTCGGGCTATACGCTACTACGGACTCGTCCGGATTGCTCCAAGGACGCGTGCCGTGAGACCAGAACGAATTGCCTCTTGATAACGGGACTCGTAAATCGAAAAGCACAAAAAAAACCCGAACCTTACGGTCCGGGGTTTTGGTTTAAGAGCCTGGCGATGTCCTACTTTCACATGGCTGCTGCCACACTATCATCGGCGCTGTGCAGTTTCACTTCGGTGTTCGGGATGGGGACCGGTGGTTCCTACACGCTATAGCCGCCAGGCAAACTGGCTGGAACACGGCCTTCGCCGTGATCCGAATTTGGTTTGAAGTTCGAACACTGCGGCAACTCAATGCCACAGGACACTTGCGCGTCGTATTTCAAGAATGCTTGAGCGTTATATGGTCAAGCCTCACGAGCAATTAGTACACGTTAGCTTCATGTGTTGCCACACTTCCACACCGTGCCTATCAACCAGATAGTCTTTCTGGGCTCTTTAGGGATCTCGAAGATCCAGCGAAACCTAATCTTGAGGTGGGCTTCCCGCTTAGATGCTTTCAGCGGTTATCCCGTCCACACATAGCTACCCGGCAATGCCACTGGCGTGACAACCGGAACACCAGAGGTGTGTCCATCCCGGTCCTCTCGTACTAAGGACAGCTCCTCTCAAGTTTCGAACGCCCACGGCAGATAGGGACCGAACTGTCTCACGACGTTCTGAACCCAGCTCGCGTACCACTTTAATCGGCGAACAGCCGAACCCTTGGGACCTGCTACAGCCCCAGGATGTGATGAGCCGACATCGAGGTGCCAAACTCCTCCGTCGATGTGGACTCTTGGGAGGAATCAGCCTGTTATCCCCGGAGTACCTTTTATCCGTTGAGCGATGGCCCTTCCATACAGAACCACCGGATCACTTAGACCTACTTTCGTACCTGCTCGACTTGTCTGTCTCGCAGTCAAGCTACCTTATGCCTATGCACTCTAGAGCGCGATTTCCGACCGCGCTGAGGTAACCTTCGCACTCCTCCGTTACTCTTTGGGAGGAGACCGCCCCAGTCAAACTACCCGCCATGCAATGTCCTTGACCCGGATAACGGGCCTAAGTTAGAACTTCGAATTTGTCAGGGTGGTATTTCAAGGTTGCCTCCACCAGAACTGGCGTCCTGGTTTCAAAGGCTCCCACCTATCCTACACAAACAAATTCAAAATCCAGTGCAAAGTTGTAGTAAAGGTTCACGGGGTCTTTCCGTCTTGCCGCGGGAACACTGCATCGTCACAGCGATTTCAATTTCACTGAGCCTCGGGTGGAGACAGTAGGGCGATCGTTACTCCATTCGTGCAGGTCGGAACTTACCCGACAAGGAATTTCGCTACCTTAGGACCGTTATAGTTACGGCCGCCGTTTACCGGGGCTTCGATCAAGAGCTTCGCTTGCGCTAACCCCATCAATTAACCTTCCGGCACCGGGCAGGAGTCACACCCTATACGTCCACTTTCGTGTTTGCAGAGTGCTGTGTTTTTGATAAACAGTCGCCACCCTCTCTTAACTGCGACCCCGTTCTGCTCACACCGCGAGGGCGATCACATAAAAGGGGCGTACCTTATCCCGAAGTTACGGTACTATTTTGCCGAGTTCCTTCACCCGAGTTATCTCAAACGCCTTAGGATACTCTCCTCGCCCACCTGTGTCGGTTTCGGGTACGGATTCTTGCAACCTGAAGCTTAGAGGTTTTTCCTGGAAGCGGGGTCTCAACTACTTCGGCCCAATAGGGCCTCGACATCACGCCTCGGTGTTGACCTCCCGGATTTGCCTAAGAGATCCACCTACACGCTTGAACCGGGACTTCCAACACCCGGCTAGCCTAACCTTCTCCGTCACCCCATCGCAGTTGCAACAAGTACAGGAATGTTAACCTGTTTTCCATCGACTACGCCTTTCGGCCTCGCCTTAGGATCCGACTCACCCTGCGCCGAATAACGTTGCGCAGGAACCCTTGGGCTTACGGCGTGCAGGTTTTTCACCTGCATTATCGTTACTCATGTCAGCATTCGCACTTCTGATACCTCCAGCAAACCTTACAGTTCACCTTCACAGGCTTACAGAACGCTCCTCTACCGCGCATAGCAAGCTATGCACCCGCAGCTTCGGTATATCGCTTAGCCCCGTTACATCTTCCGCGCGGGCCGACTCGACCAGTGAGCTATTACGCTTTCTTTAAAGGATGGCTGCTTCTAAGCCAACCTCCTGGCTGTCTATGACTTCCCACATCGTTCACCACTTAGCGATAATTTAGGGACCTTAGCTGGCGGTCTGGGTTGTTTCCCTCTTCACGACGAAATTTAGCTCTCGCCGTGTGTCTCCCGTGATTGCACTTCCGGGTATTCGGAGTTTGCATCGGTTTGGTAAGCTCTTGTGAGCCCCCTAGCCGAAACAGTGCTCTACCCCCCGGAGTGAGACACGAGGCGCTACCTCAATAGCTTTCGAGGAGAACCAGCTATCTCCTGCCTTGATTAGCCTTTCACTCCTATCCACAGCTCATCTCCGACTTTTTCAACAGGCGTGAGTGCGGGCCTCCAAGTGGTGTTACCCACTCTTCACCCTGGCCATGGATAGATCGACAGGTTTCGGGTCTACAGCCTGCAACTAGTCGCCCTATTCAGACTCGGTTTCCCTACGCCTCCCCTAAACGGTTAGGCTCGCTACAGACTAGTAAGTCGCTGACCCATTATACAAAAGGTACGCCGTCACTCCCGAAGGAGCTCCGACTGCTTGTACGCATCCGGTTTCAGGTTCTATTTCACTCCCCTCGCCGGGGTTCTTTTCGCCTTTCCCTCACGGTACTGGTTCACTATCGGTCGGCAACGAGTATTTAGCCTTGGAGGATGGTCCCCCCATGTTCAGACAGGGTTTCACGTGCCCCGCCCTACTCGATTTCATCTTATGCGCCCTTTCATGTACGGGGCTATCACCCACTACGGCCAGCCTTTCCAGACTGTTCCATTAAAACGCATAAAACTTAAGGGCTAGTCCCCGTTCGCTCGCCGCTACTAGGGGAATCTCGGTTGATTTCTTTTCCTCCGGGTACTTAGATGTTTCAGTTCTCCGGGTTCGCCTCCGTAACCTATGTATTCAGCCACGGATAACCCTTGCGGGTTGGGTTGCCCCATTCGGAAATTCACGGATCAAAGCTTGTTTGCTAGCTCCCCGTGACTTATCGCAAGCTACTACGTCCTTCATCGCCTGTTGCCGCCAAGGCATCCACCAGATGCGCTTAGTCGCTTGACCATATAACCTCAAGAATTCTTGAGATCAATGTCGACCATTCAATCTACGATAATACAACGCCGTCAAGCACCTATAGGCATTGAGTGTGTTCATTAATGCTTTGAACACGCTGCTTATACAGTGTTCGACTTCAAACCTGATTGTTAAAGATCAAAATAAGTCTAGAAGGCCGAAGCCTACTCAAGAAAGCCCAGCGGCTTTCCTGAATAGGCTTGGGGACTGGTGGAGCCAGTCGGGATCGAACCGACGACCTCCTGCTTGCAAAGCAGGCGCTCTCCCAATTGAGCTATGGCCCCGGCTGACCCACGGTACCCGGACGTCTGAGAGACCCCCACAGAAAGCTGGTGGGTCTGGGTGGATTTGAACCACCGACCTCACCCTTATCAGGGGTGCGCTCTAACCAACTGAGCTACAGACCCTGACGCCTCGGGCATAAGTGCCGGTGTAACGGCGACTTAATTTTGATATTGCAAGTGACTTGTGTGGGTACTCCCTAGGCACGCGTAGAAGCATGCTCATAAAGGAGGTGATCCAGCCGCAGGTTCCCCTACGGCTACCTTGTTACGACTTCACCCCAGTCATTGACCACACCGTGGACGGCGTCCCCCTTACGGTTAGACTACCGGCTTCTGGTGCAGCCAACTCCCATGGTGTGACGGGCGGTGTGTACAAGGCCCGGGAACGTATTCACCGCCGCAAATGCTGATCGGCGATTACTAGCGATTCCGACTTCACGGAGTCGAGTTGCAGACTCCGATCCGGACTACGAACAGCTTTCTGGGATTAGCTCCCCCTCGCGGGTTGGCGACCCTCTGTACTGTCCATTGTAGTACGTGTGTAGCCCTGGCCATAAGGGCCATGATGACTTGACGTCATCCCCACCTTCCTCCGGTTTGTCACCGGCAGTCTCTCTAGAGTGCCCAGCCGAACTGATGGCAACTAAAGACAAGGGTTGCGCTCGTTGCGGGACTTAACCCAACATCTCACGACACGAGCTGACGACAGCCATGCAGCACCTGTGTTCCGATTCCCGAAGGCACTCCCGCATCTCTGCAGGATTCCGGACATGTCAAGGCCAGGTAAGGTTCTTCGCGTTGCATCGAATTAAACCACATACTCCACCGCTTGTGCGGGCCCCCGTCAATTCCTTTGAGTTTCAACCTTGCGGCCGTACTCCCCAGGCGGGGTACTTATCGCGTTAGCTACGACACTGATTCGCTAAGCAAACCAACGTCAAGTACCCATCGTTTACAGCGTGGACTACCAGGGTATCTAATCCTGTTTGCTCCCCACGCTTTCGTGCCTCAGAGTCAGTTCAGGCCCAGGTGGCTGCCTTCGCCATCGATGTTCCTCCGGATATCTACGCATTTCACCGCTACACCCGGAATTCCACCACCCTCTACCGAACTCTAGCTTGCCAGTATCGAATGCAGTTCCCAGGTTGAGCCCGGGGCTTTCACATCCGACTTAACAAGCCTCCTACGCACGCTTTACGCCCAGTAAATCCGATTAACGCTTGCACCCTCTGTATTACCGCGGCTGCTGGCACAGAGTTAGCCGGTGCTTATTCCTTCGGTACCGTCAAGGCACTGGGTATTGACCAGAGCTTTTTCTTCCCGAACTAAAGTGCTTTACAACCCTAAGGCCTTCTTCACACACGCGGAATTGCTGGATCAGGCTTTCGCCCATTGTCCAATATTCCCCACTGCTGCCTCCCGTAGGAGTCTGGGCCGTGTCTCAGTCCCAGTGTGGCTGATCATCCTCTCAGACCAGCTACCGATCGTCGCCTTGGTAGGCCGTTACCCTACCAACAAGCTAATCGGACGTAGGCTCATCCAAAGGCGTGAGGTCTTACGATCCCCCACTTTGCTCCGAAGAGGTCATGCGGTATTAATCCGGGTTTCCCCGGGCTATCCCCCACCTCTGGGCAGATACCTACGCGTTACTCACCCGTCCGCCGCTCGTCAGCACCCGAAGGCCTGTTACCGCTCGACTTGCATGTGTTAAGCATTCCGCCAGCGTTCAATCTGAGCCAGGATCAAACTCTCCAATTAAAATACAACTGGATTGCATCAGGACTTTTTACGGTCGTTGATGCGTCAGAGTTATCCGTTCAAGGCTCCAATACTGCTTTAACTGCTTGGGCCATGTTGATACTCCGGTAATGCTATGGCTTCCGCCACGCACCCGGGAGCACCCACACAAATCACTTGCTTCTTGTTAAAAATCAGAGCGTTGGGGGCCGGCGCTTTGCGTCGTTCCCGTCAGCTGGGAGGGCGCATTCTACGCAGCTCACAGAGAGCGTCAACAACTATTTTTTGAAAAACTTTCAACACACTGTTTCTAAACGGTTTAAAGTTCTTCCGGAGGGCATATCCAAGCCGCTTCGGCCGAATAGCCTGCCCGAACCGGGGGGCCTGGATATGGGCCGCGACTCGCGCGCACGCGCGTTCTATAAGGGGCAGTGGTAGAGCAACCGAGGTTTCGGAATTTCGAGCGGGCTGGCCCGCGGGAATCGCCCCCCCCCCCTTCCGGCACAACATTGCGTCGAGAGCCGGCCATCAGACAATGCTGACTCTGGCGAACCGCCGGGGCCCGACCTGAAGCAGGTAGCTGCACCCCCGCTGCAGCAGGAAACCTCGGTCCTCGACTCGCTGCTGGTCAACGCGCACGGCGCGCTGTTGGATCTGTCGGAACGCTTCCGAGCCGGAGGCGCAGAGGCCGGCCTCCTTCAATGCCTTGGGCAGGGCAATGCCGTCGCCGTCCGTTGCGCTGACGGTCAGCTCCGGAATGTTGTCCGGCAGCGCACCCTTCGAGAACTGATCGACGAAGGCCTGACGCGCGGTCTCGGCGGCAGCCCGGTCGTGAAAGCGAGCGACGATTTCCTGACCGAGCTGCATTTTCACATCCCGCGGATTTGCGCCCTCTTCCACGCCGCGCCGCAAGGCTTCGACCTCCGCGAGCGGGCGAAATGACAGCAGCTCGAAGTAGCGCCACATCAGCTGATCGGAGATCGACATGAGCTTTCCGAACATCTCAACCGGCGGATCGTTCACGCCGATGTAGTTGTTGAGGCTCTTCGACATTTTTTGCACGCCGTCGAGCCCCTCCAGAATGGGTACGGTCATGATGCATTGCGGCTTCTGACCGGCGGCGCTCTGAAGGTGGCGCCCCACCAGGAGGTTGAATTTCTGATCGGTGCCGCCGAGCTCAACATCGCTCTGCAGGGCCACCGAATCGTAGCCCTGCAACAGCGGATACAGGAATTCGTGAATGGCGATCGGATGGCCCTCGCGGTAACGCTTCTGGAAATCATCCCGTTCGAGCATTCGTGCAACGGTGTGCTGCGCGGCGATGCGGATCATGCCTTCGGTGCCGAGCTTGTCGAGCCACTCCGAATTGAAGGCGATTCGGGTCCGCTCGGGGTCCAGAATTTTGTAGACTTGTTCTTTGTAGGTTTGCGCGTTCTCCTCGACCTGGGCGCGCGTCAGTGGCTTTCGGGTTTCGTTTTTGCCGGTTGGATCACCGATCATCCCGGTAAAGTCACCGATCAGGAAGGTGACCTCGTGACCCAGCGTCTGAAATGTACGAAGCTTGTTCAGAAGCAGGGTGTGTCCCAAGTGCAGATCCTTGGCAGTCGGGTCGAAGCCGGCCTTGATGCGCAGCGGTCGGCTTGATTCTTGCGATGCGCGAAGGCGTTGCTGCAATTCGTCGAGGGGGAGAATCTCCTCAGTTCCGCGCTGTAGCTCGGCGAAAACGTCAGTCATTGGTCTGTCATTCGAGTAGAGGCAGGATCATTCCGAGAACCCACTTTAGGAATTGCTCGGAACATCTTGCGCTGTAACGGATTTTGTGTTTCTTTAGCGTTTGGCGCGTGTGCACCCAGGAATCGCGAATGAGGGTCTGCGCCAGCGCGGCAGGGGCCGCACGACTCATTCATCAAGTAGTTTTCCGGGCGAGCAACAATGCGTTTTGATTATAGTTCACCTGAGCCGCGCCGCCGCCGGCTCCCCGTGCGACGCCACACCGCCGTGGTCATCGCTGTCGCCGTGAGCCTAGTGGCTCTGGCATTTATCAGTCGTCCCGGCGTTGCCAAGAAGCAGGATGCGCCGTCCGCGCAAACCGAATCGCTCGATTTGCGCGGACACGCCGAGGACGCTCTTCCCGACGCCAGCGGCGTCGACTACGACACGATGCTCCAGGCAACGGTAACGGACGATCTGGAGATCCCATCGCCCAGCGATTGGAGCCGGATCACCATCAAGCCGGGTCAGAGCCTGTCCGCCATCTTCGACGGGCAAGGCCTTCCAGCCACGGACTGGATCGAAATCCTGAAGCTGGGCAGCGACGCCGAGCGCCTGAAAAAGCTGAAGGCCGGTGAGGAACTGCACCTGCGCGTCAACGCCGGTCATCTTGCCGAGCTCAAATACGATATCGATGAATCGCATACGCTCAATATCCGTCGCACCGGCAACGGATTCGAAGCGATCGTACTGGCCGCACAGATCGAACACCGTCCGGCGTTCTCTTACGGCGAGATCAATGACTCCCTGTTCCTCTCCGCGCAGCGCGCCGGCCTGTCGGGACGGCTGATCATGGAGATGGCGAGTGTATTCGGATACGACGTCGACTTCGCGCTCGATATTCGCCGCGGCGATCGCTTCGTGGTGGTTTACGACCGCCTCTACAAGGATGGCAAGAAGCTGCGCGACGGCGACATCCTCGCCGCCGAATTCGTGAATCAGGATCGGGAACTGCGCGCCGTACGTTTCACCGATGCGGACGGCAATACCGCCTATTACACGCCGGAAGGCGATTCGATGCGCAAAGCGTTCATTCGCACGCCCCTGGATGTGTTTCGCATCAGCTCTCACTTCAATCCGGGACGCTTTCACCCGGTGCTGAACCGCATCCGCTCGCACAAAGGCACCGACTACGCCGCGTCGACCGGCACGCCGATCAAGGCCACCGGCGAAGGGCGCGTGGTTTTCGCCGGCGTCAAAGGCGGCTACGGCAACTGCGTGGTGTTGCGTCACGGGTCGACGTACCAGACCCTGTACGGTCACATGTCCAAGATTCGCTCTGGCATTCGTACCGGCGCTTCCGTCAAGCAGGGGCAGATCATTGGCTACGTTGGCTCCACCGGCCTCGCGACCGGGCCGCACCTTCATTACGAATTCCTCGTCAATGGAACCCACCGCAACCCGGTGACGGTCGCGCTGCCCAGGGCCAACCCGGTTGCACGCGCCGATCTGCCCAAGTTCAAGAACGTCTCTGCGCCACTGATGGCCCAGATCGAGACGCTGTCGAGCGCCCAGTTCGCCAGTGCGAGCGAAGCACTGGGCGCCGAGCCAGCCGGGACACACTAGGCCCTATTCCGGGCTGCTCACTCCTCGCCCCCCTCCCCCACGGCCGTCCGCATGGCAGAGACTGCGCTCTATTTGGGCCTGATGTCGGGCACCAGCGCGGACGGCATCGACGCCGTACTGGCTCGATTCCCGGACAGCGGCGGTTGCACACTCATCGGTCGCCTGTCCCGCGCCTACCCGGATGCCCTGCGACAGTCGATCCTGTCCGCCTCGGTCCGGGCGCGGGCTTTGGACCTTCAGACCTACGCACAGATCGATGCGCGCGTCGGTCAGGCGTTCGCGCAGCTTGCGGCGGACCTGGTCGAACACTCAGAGGTGCCTTGGGCCGACGTTGCAGCCGTCGGGAGCCATGGACAGACCCTGTTTCACGACCCTCTCGGCAACAGCCTTCAGGTCGGCGACCCGAACCGCATCGCGATCGCCTGTGGCCGCCCCGTCGTTGCGGACTTCCGGCGCGCCGACATGGCGGCCGGCGGGCAGGGCGCGCCACTGGTCCCCGCGTTTCATCGTGCGATGTTCGGCCGGACCGATGAAGACTTGTGCATCGTCAACCTCGGCGGAATCGCAAATCTGAGCCACCTCCCGAGCTGTGACGGCCCCGTTCGCGGCTTCGATACCGGCCCGGCGAACGGTTTGCTGGACGAATGGATGCAGACGCGGCGCGGCTGTGCCTTTGACGCCGACGGCGCACTTGCACGCAGCGGCACCGTCCACCGCCCCTTGCTGGATGCCCTGCTCGCCGCCCCATACTTCCAGCAACCGCCCCCCAAAAGCACCGGCCGGGATCATTTCAATCTGGAATGGTGCCGCGCCCGTTTCCCGGCGCTGGACACCTTGCCGGACGAGGATGTGGCGCGGACCCTGCTTGAGTTGACCGTGCAAAGCGTGGCGGACTCGCTTGCACCGCTGGCCGACGGAGGTACTCGTGTGCTTCTGTGCGGTGGCGGTGCCGACAATGGCTATCTGGTGGAGCGACTGCGCGAGCAACTGGCGCAGCGCACCGTCGGTACCACAGCAGACGGCGGAATCGATCCGAAATGGGTCGAAGCGGCAGCCTTTGCGTGGCTGGCAAAGCGACGAATGGAGGGATTACCCGGAAACCTGCCGAGCGCGACCGGCGCGCACCGCGCCGTGGTCCTCGGCGCGATCTACCAGCCGTGAGCGTTCTTCAGACCGAAAAGGAGTTGCCGCAGCCGCAGGTCGTCGCTGCGTTGGGATTGCGGATCACAAACTGCGCGCCCTCTACGTCGTCCTTGTAGTCGATTTCCGCGCCCTGAAGGTATTGGACGCTCATCGGGTCAACAACCAGGGTCACGCCGCCCTTCTCGACGCGAGAATCTTCAGCGTCGTCGGCTTCGTCGAAGGTGAACCCGTACTGGAACCCCGAACAGCCGCCACCGGTCACGAACACGCGCAGCTTCAGGTTGGGATTGTTCTCCTCGTCCAGCAGCTCACGCACCTTGCGCGCCGCAGAATCCGAGAACAGCAGGGATGTCGAAATCGCTTCTTCACTCATAGCGGTAAGTCTACTCTCCAAAACCAGGCAGTAGAATCCCGTCGAGCATCCAGTGTGACTAGCCGGACGTCGGGCTAGCCTGACCGTCGCGCTCTGCGTCGCCCGTATTGGCTGCCGGATCGACGATCTCGTGTATACCCTTGGCCTCGTGCGTCACCGACTGCAAGGACGCCTCACCTTCGTGAATCATCTGGCCGTTGACGGTCGCGCCGCTGGCCATCTCGATCACCTTGTAATACACGTTGCCGGAAATGCGTGCCTTGTTGTTCAGGGACAGCCGCTCGGAGGCGTGCACGTCACCGGTAATGCTGCCATTGAGCACGACATTCGGAACCCGCACATCACCTTCAACCGCACCGGATTCGCTGATCGACAGTACCGCGGACTTGTCGGAAGCGGCGATCACCTTGCCCTTGATTCGTCCGTCGACATGCAGCCCGCCGGTAAAGCGGACATCGCCTTGAACCTCGGTCTGCCGGCCGATCAAGGTATCGACGGCATTGTTGGCCGGGCGCGGCACACCTTCCTTGCTTGCTTTGAACACTTCAGACCCCCTGGATCTTGCTCCAGTCATAAACGTCCTCAACGCGCGTCTGACCCGAACCTTCGGGCACCACCGCAATGGTCACGCGCAACGGGTTGAACCCCTCCGGAAGTTCAAACTCTCCGCTGAACTCCTGAAAGTACTTGAATGAAAATAACAGATTTCGCTCGGAACCAGCCGTCAGATCGCCAAGCGACAAGGTTTGCGTTCGATTCTCCCGGGCGCCCTGGATCGCGATCTCGACCCGCCCGGTGATACGCCGGTCGTGCCGTACCGACTGGATCAACACCAGTTCATAGCGCAGGCGCCCCTTGGTTTCTGGCGGATGTACCTTGAAATCGTAGACGCGTACACCGGTGCGGGCCTCGCCGGGCGAAACGATGCCCCGGTAGAAGGCGACCTGTTCCTGCAGGTCGGAGACCTCGGATTGCAGCTTGACTAGGGAGCCCCGCACACTCTGACAGGCCTGCTTGTCGATTTCCTGCGAGCGCTCCAGAAATACCACCTGCTCACGCAGTTCCTGCGCCTGTGTGCGCGCGTCACGCAGTTCACGCATCAGCTCACGCCGCTCCAGAGAAAGCTTCTGGCTTTCCACGCGGGTTTCCTCGAAATCGGAAACCGTTGTCGCCCGCGTATAGCTGTAGAGCGCCCAGGCCGCAATTGCCACGGCGGCGGTGATGAGAACAATCAGAATCGGACGAAACCAGGGCCGGTCTCGCTTGATGATGATCTTCGGGTTCATGGCCAGACAGGCGGCTGGTCCAGCGCAGTGACTTCATCGAAACCGAACATCAGGTTGAAGTTCTGCACGGCTTGTCCAGCCGCGCCCTTGACAAGATTGTCGATCACCGCCAGCACCACGACGGTGTCCCGCCCCATGGGGCGATGAACCGCGATTCGGCAGGTATTCGAGGCGCGCACCGATCGCGTATCCGGCGCCGCCCCCGCCGGCATCACATCAACGAACGGCTCATCGCGATACCGCGCCTCGAACAAGGCCTGGTAGTCGAGATCCCCCTTGACCCTGGCATAGAGCGTTGCATGGATGCCGCGCACCATGGGGACCAGATGCGGCGTGAATGTCAGGGAAACCGCCGGCCCGGCAATACCGACCAACCCTTGCTCGATTTCCGGCAGATGCCGATGGCCGGCCACGCCATAGGCCTTGAAGGAATCCGTCGCCTCTGCGAACAACGAACCCAGCTTGAGTTCACGCCCGGCGCCGCTGACACCGGACTTGCAGTCCGCGATCAGGCTTTCCGCGTCTACAGCCCGTGCCTCCAGCAGCGGCAGGAAACCGAGCTGGACGGCGGTCGGGTAACAGCCGGGATTGCCGACGACGCTCGCGCGACGAATGTGCTCGCGTTTGATCTCGGGCAATCCATAAACCGCAGCTTCCAGCAAATCGGGACAGGCATGCGCATGCCCATACCACTGCTTGTAGACCGCGGCGTCACGCAAGCGAAAATCGGCCGACAGGTCGACGACGCGTACGCCGCGCGACACCAGTTCCGGGGCCATTTGCATCGCCGTGCTGTGCGGCGTGGCGAAGAACACCGCATCGCAACCCGCCAGCGCAGCGATATCCGGCGCCGTGAATTCCAGGCCGTCGAAAAATCCGCGCAACTGCGGGAACATCTCGGTCACCGGTTTGCCGGCCTCCTTGCGCGAGGTCAGATGCTCGACGCGCGCATACGGATGCCGCGCCAACAGACGCAGAAGCTCGGCTCCGGTATATCCCGAGCCGCCGACGATTCCGACCTTGATCATGCGAGGACGCTCTGACAACTGAGCGCGCGATATTAGCGGCAATGCACCCCTGCGAGACAGGCCTGGCATAAACTTCGCCGGTGCGCATTCACACGATCACGGGAAACTCAAACGATGCTCTGGCTCAAGGCCTTCCACATCATCTTCATGGTCACCTGGTTTGCAGGCCTGTTCTATCTGCCGCGCCTGTTCGTTTACCACGTCGGCGTCAGCGACGATGCGGGCAAGCAGCGCTTCAGCACGATGGAGCGCAAGCTGTACGCGATCATGATGATCGGCATGCTCGGCACCTGGGTGTTTGCGATCGCAATGATCGTGACCACGCCCGGTTACCTGCAGATGGGCTGGCTGCACGCCAAGATCACGCTGGCACTGTTGCTGTCGGGCTATACCGGCTGGCTCAAATCGCACATACGACGGCTGGCCGCGCACGCCAACACCAAAAGCGAGCGTTACTTCCGCATCATCAACGAAGTTCCGGCCGTGTTCCTGATCGCGATCGTGATACTCGCGGTGGTCAAGCCATTCTGAATCTGAGCGGTCGCGCCCCTGCGGCGCGACCGCGGTACGCAGACTTCAGGATTCGTCGCCGTACATCTGGGACTGCTGATAGTTCTGTAGGCCGACCTTGTCGATCAGGCCGAGCTGCTCTTCCAGGAAGTCGATGTGCTCTTCCTCACTCTCCTGAATCTCGACCAACAGCTCACGCGTCACGTAGTCGCGGACCTGTTCGCAATAGGCGATCGCCTCCTTGTACATCGGGTGCGCTTCCTGCTCGCGCTTGAGATCGGCGCGCAGCAGCTCGGGTACGTCTTCACCGATGAACAGGCGTCCGAGATCCTGCAGGTTCGGCAGACCTTCGAGAAACAGGATTCGCTTGACCAGTTTGTCAGCGTGCTTCATCTCGTCGATCGACTCTTCGTACTCTTTCTTGCCGAGCCGATGAAAACCCCAGTTCTCCAGCATGCGCGCATGCAGGAAATACTGGTTGATCGCCGTGAGTTCGTTTTTCAGCGCCAGATTGAGATATTCCAGCACTTTGGCGTCGCCCTGCATTGCACACTCCTGTAAGTCTTGAGGATCGTGCGCAGTCTACGCGCGGACATCGCCACCGGGAACCCCGGAATAGACCATAAACCGCTGTTTTTATTTATAATTTTTAACGATTATGCTTGGGATTCTCGTTCACACCGACCGCGTCCGCGCTGCGGCCTGCATCAACGGCGCCGAAACCTCCGGCAGGGCCGAGGACAAGACCTCACGTGCAGTGGGTACACACTTGCCACAACAGGTTCCCAGGCCGAGTTCGCGCGTCAGGTCACGCAGCGTGCAGGCGCCCTCGCCCACTGCGCGACGGATGCGGGACTCGCTGACAGCCTTGCAAATGCAGACATACATGGAAATCAGGCTCGGAAGGACTTGGAAAAACATGAACGAGAGTGATTCCGATTACATTACAAATGCGAATCGGTGTCAATAATGTCTGCGAGTGATTTTAACTATCGTCCTTCGCCGATCGATGGCGAATCGCGCGATCAGCCTCTGGCGCTCACGCCATAGGGCGGATAGCGTCGACGCTGCGGCTGCACGCCAATCAAGGGCGCCAGCTCACGCATTGCAGCGCGATAGACATCGCGCTTGAAGGACACGACATCGCGCAAGGGGTACCAGAAATCGACCCAGCGAAAGCCGTCGAATTCCGGACGTTCGCAGCGATCGAAGCGAATCGCCGATTCGTCGGCTTTAAGGCGCAACAGAAACCAGATCTGTTTCTGGCCGATGCACATTGGAACGCGGCCGCGCCGGATATAGCGTTTGGGCAGACGGTAACGCAGCCAGTCCTCGGTGCGCCCCAGAACGACGACGTGCTCGGGGTCGAGGCCCAATTCCTCCATCAATTCGCGATACAGCGCCTGTTCGGGGGATTCGCCGGGACTGAGTCCACCCTGTGGAAACTGCCAGGCATTCTGTCCGATTCGTTTGGCCCACAGCACGCGGCCCTGCTCGTTACTCAGAATGATCCCGACGTTCGGGCGAAAGCCCTCGGCGTCGACCACGATCCTGCCCTCGTTTGGTCGGTATCCTATTGTTTCACAGCACCACAGCTGCGCCAATCGGCGGCGGCGACGCGGTGCCCCCAAAAGCGCGTGTTTTCCGGAGCCTGCTTGATGCAACTGGCCGTTTTCGATCTCGACAATACCCTGCTGTCCGGAGACAGCGACTACCTCTGGGGTCAGTTCCTGGCCGACGGCGGCTATGTCGACGCCGATCAGTATGCACACGCCAACCGCCGCTTTTACGAGCAGTATCTCGCAGGGGAACTGGACATTGCGGAGTTCGCGGCATTTTCGCTGCGTCCGCTGGTCGAACTCGGCGCACCCAGCCTGGCTGCGCTGCGACCGCGTTTTGTTCGGGACAAGATCACGCCGATCGTCAGCGAACAGGCCTACGCCCTGCTCGAGCGTCATCGAGCCGATGGCGACACCCTGCTGATCACCACCGCAACCAGCCGCTTCATCACCGAGCCGATCGCCGAACTGCTGGGCGTTGAGCACCTGATCGCGACCGACCCGGAGGTCATCGACGGGGTCTACACCGGTCGCATCGCCGGCACGCCGAATTTTCAGGATGGCAAGTGCATCAGACTGCGCCAATGGATCGAGGCCGCCGCCGCCCCGGTCACACACATGACCGCCTACAGCGATTCCCGCAACGACGTGCCACTGCTGGAGATGGCTGACGTGCAGATTGCCGTGGACCCCGACCCGGTACTGCGAGACATCGCGGCCGCGCGCGGCTGGCCGATCATTTCCTTGCGCTCACCCTCGACCGCGCCCCGCTGATTTGCCGACTGGTCCGGTCCCGCCCCAGGATGTGTACCCCGCTCCTCGACAGGACAGTTGCATGATCGTTTTCGTAACCGGCGCGAGCGCCGGATTCGGTGCCGCCATCGCGCGCCGCTTCGCCACTGACGGACACCGTCTCATCATCACCGGACGGCGCATGGAGCGCCTTCAATCACTGGCGGACGAGATCGGGCCATCCATGGCCCTGCCGCTGGCGCTTGATGTGCGTGACCGTACCGCCGTGGAGTCGGCCATCGCCACGCTGCCGGAAGAATTTCGCGAGATCGATCTGCTGGTCAACAACGCCGGCTTGGCACTGGGACTGGAGCCGGCTCCACAGGCCTCGCTCGACGACTGGGAACAGATGGTCGACACCAACATCAAGGGCGTGCTGTATCTCACGCGCAGCCTGCTTCCAGGCATGGTGGAACGCGGACGTGGGCATATCGTGAACATCGGCTCCACCGCTGGTGAATGGCCGTATCCGGGCGGCAATGTCTACGGCGGCACCAAGGCCTTCGTGCGCCAGTTCTCGCTGAATCTGCGTGCCGACCTGCTGGGTACGCCGGTGCGGGTCAGCAACGTCGAGCCGGGCCTGGCCGGCGGCACCGAATTTTCCAATGTCCGGTTTCACGGCGACGATGAACGGGCCGCCAAGGTCTACAGCAATACGCAGGCGATGACGGCCGAGGACATTGCCGAAACCGTGCATTGGATCGCGACGCGCCCCGCGCACCTCAACATCAATACCGTTTCCCTGATGCCGGTCAGCCAGGCCTTCGGCCCGCTGGCAGTCAAGCGCGACGCCTGAACGGGCGCACGGCACTCAGCCTTCGACTGACCTTGCCCGCGAAAAACGTATCCCTTGCCGTGTGATTCAACCCACGCAAGGAGAACGACGTGACCAAGACAACGGCGCTGCACTCAAGGGCTGCACCGTGTTGGCGATGCTGCACTGGCTGGGCATCGCACCGTCTTACTCGCGTCCACGCGTGTCCGACGACAACGCCTTCGTCGAATCGCTGTTCCGCACCGCCAAGTACCGCCCTGGGTTTCCCGCACAGGGATTCGACACTCTCGATCACGCCCGGCACTGGCCGGCGGGCTTGGTCGACTGGTACAACCACCAGCACCGGCACAGCGGCATTCGTTACGTCGCGCCCGCGCAGCGGCAGCCGGTGACGATCACCGCATCCTCGCGCAGCGCCATGCGCTCTACGTCGAAGCCCGAGCGCAAAACCCGCGACGATGGACACGACATACGCGTAACTGGACGCCGATCGGTGCCGTGACGCTCAATCCCGAGCGTCCCACCGCCGCAGCCCGCTTCGGCGCCGGCGATCAACACTCAAATCGCTGCATGATTCAGGCGACCGATTCAGCGCTCGAAGTCGCCCTGGATCTTGTCGCGACGATGCGCCAAGGGATCGTCTCCGTCTTCCCGGGCCTGTTCGTCTCTCGCTTCGCGCAACTCGTCGTCGAGCGCCTTGTTTATCTGCTCGACTGATCGTCGACCTTCCAGGACAGCCGCCGCTCCGCATGCTTGCAGCCGAACTTGGCCGCGCTGCAGCCATCCAGCCCGGCGGCCGGCAGCACCAGCAGCAGGAAACGCGCAAGCGCACGACACCCGGAGCATTTCCGGAGCCGGAACATGCACCGGGCGTCGTCGAGCGAAGCGACCCGGCGGGTATGGTGTACGGGCTTTGTGGCGGCCTGCGCAAACGACCAATCGTCGACTTATTCGTCGATCGGTTCCATCTCGAAGTCGTCCTTCGAGGCACCACAATCGGGACAGGTCCAGGAATCCGGGATGTCTTCCCAGCGGGTTCCCGGCGCGATGCCCTCGTCGGGCAGACCCTTGGCTTCATCGTAGATAAAGTCGCAAATCACGCAGTGCCACTTACGCATTCGAATCCTTCGGCTTTGAAACGATTTCAGGGAGACGGCGCTCGACCCAGCGATAACGCCGACGCCGCGTGTGAACGCGGCGCAGGCAGCATTCTACCAGCCTCGGCAGCGCGGTCGAATCCGCGCTTGGGGCTACACCGCTTGGGACTACACTGGCGAGGGGCCGGAATGTGCGTACTTGGCCAGCACGCGCGTCCGGACCGAAGGCTTGATGTTGGCCTGCCGCATATCCCCGGCGTAGTGCGCGACCACTCTGGGGTTCATCAGCCGGAACCAGCTTGACGGAAAATAGGCCAGAAGGATCATTGAGGCGTAGCCCGACGGCAACTGCGGCGCTTCGTCGAAATGGCGCAGCGCCTGATAGGAACGTATCGGGTTGGCGTGATGATCCGAATGGCGTTGCAACTGGTACAGCAGCAGCTTGGTGACGACATGGTTGCTGTTCCAGGAATGCTTGGGCTGGCAGCACTCGTAGCGCCCGTTGGCCAGGCGTTCACGGCACAGGCCGTAGTGCTCCACATAGTTCACGACTTCGAGCAGGCTTGCGCCGTAGAACGCGGCGATCAGCAGAAACGGCGCGACGGTCCAGCCGAGCGCCGCGATCAGTCCGCCGAACAGCAGCGCTGTAAGCGCGGTGGTTTGCAGAATGTCGTTGCGCCAGCTCCACACCGAATGGCCGCGACGCGCCAGGCGTTCTCGCTCCAGACAGAGGTCAGACTGCCGATCATCGTGCGCGGCAGAAAACTCCAGAATGACTCACCGAAGCGTGCCGACGCCGGGACTTCCGGCGTGGCGACGCGAACATGATGGCCGCAGTTGTGCTCCACGAAAAAATGGCCGTAGACCGTCGGCAGCAAGCTGATCTTGGCGAGCCAGCGCTCTAACGGTGAGGTCTTGTGCCCAAGCTCATGCATGCCATGATCGGCGCCCCCAACAACCACGAATGGCGCTTGCCGTCCCTTCCAGGACGTGGAATCGATCGTTGCCGAGCGCATTACCTTCCTCCAGTGCACGGATCGAGTCTGAGCTGACCGCGGCGGATTTTGGGTCGCGCGGTCGGTGCGGATCGAGTGGAGCGACTAAGCCGCAGTTTCGCCGCGAATCACGCGATCAAGCAGGGTCTTGGCGAACGGATCCGGGTTGATCGGCTCCGAACGCCCGTCGCGCAAATCGCCCAGCAGCATACTGACGCGCAGTTGCAGTGCGGCGGTCCCGTCGAACTCGACGAAAGCGATCGAGTCGCGCTGCGGATGGAAGGAATTGACCCGCAACCAGCGTGTGCGCTGCTGTTCGCGGTCGAGAACACGGAACCAGGCACCCGGGGTACACAGCAGATCGAGCAGACGGCGCGTGTCGCCATCAGAGACGGCGTTGCTACCGCCTTCGCGCTTCTGCGCGTTCATGTCGGGCGCCGTCCCGAACGGCGCAGCATCCATCGCCGGCTCGGGCACCAATTCGGTGGCCGCCTGCGGTGCACCGTGCTCGGCAGACGCGACCGGCTCCGCGGGCACTTCGGGCGCCGCCTGGGTTGCCGCAGGCGTCGCATCCCTGGAATCGAATTCGGCATAGGCCTGACGCAGCCCCGCCAGCAGGCGCGCGCACTTGTCGTCGGACATGCCGACCTTGCGCAAATCGGAGGACAGCGCCGCAATGACCGCATCGCGCCGATGCTGGATTTCGGCATCAGCCGCTATCGGTCGCATTCCGGCAAGCACCTCATCCAGACGCGCAAGCCCATCGGTCCAACCGCTGCTGCGCACTCCGTAGCGCAACAGGCGCACGCACATCAACGGCGCCCAACCGGCATTGAACAGCGGCCATGCAGACGCCGGCACGTCTCGCCCGACGGTGCGAAGCGTCAACTCCTCGGCAACGATGCGTTTCACCTTGCCGAGAATCGCCTCGCGCCGAATTCGGGCCTGGACCTCGATCTGGCCGAGGAACCCTTCGATATCCGGTTTCCCCAGCGGCTCGGCGTCCCGCAGGCTGGGCCGCACGCTTTCGGGATTGAGATCGAACTGGTTGCGAACCTCGCGCACCAGCCATTCGACTTCCCGCTGGGCGTCGCCGTCGACGGCACGCGATGCGGCCACCATCGTCGCGATCTCGTGAATCAATGAACGTACGGGATGCTGCGCATCGTTGAAGAATCCGGGATCGGACAGCGCCGTCTTGATCACCGGAAAGCGCAGTTGTTCCAGAGAAGGCTTCAGCGACGACGGGACATTCGGATCGCCCAGGATGTCCGCGAACAGACGGCCCACCAGAGCAAGCCGCTGGGTGGCCGCCTGCGCCCAGAGACTGGCCGACGAACCACCCAGCGTGCTGGCCAGTTCCGCCGCCAGAGACGCATCGCTGAACTGACCAGGGGCCGACCCGGACAGGGAATTCGGAATGGAGCCGGCCGAGAGGCCTGCGCCGTAGCGTTCGCTCGCCCACCCACTCATGGCGGACGGCATCCCCTCACCGAGCGCACGCAATGCATCCAGCGTTGCGCGATCAACGGTGGCGCCAGCCGGCGTCCAGCGCGAGGGCTCCACCGTCGGTGCCGTCGGCACCGACTTGATGCCTTGCGATTCCAGCCAATTGAGTGTTTGTGCGTAAAACTCACCGAGCGAGCAAATGATGCTGCGGTCAAACAACTTGTAGACGACCAGCTTGATGTCGAATTCGATGTCCAGAGGTTCAACGGCGCGCCGAAAGGCTCCGCACAGCGACGCCGGCGCAAGACCTTGCGAAGTCAGTTGAACCTTGTAGGTGCGCGACACGGTATCGAGACGGCGATCGAGTTCCCAGATCAGGTCGCGGTACAGTCCATCGGCCTTGGCTTCCATGTTGGAGATCGCGATCGATTCTTCGAGCGCTTCGGTCGGCTTGAGCGACAGATGCTCGAAATCGATATTGACGGCGCCGGCTTCGTTGCTGCCGGAACTCAACAAGGCTTCGCCCAGCAGCGTCAGGAAGCGGCTGACGATACGCGACTGCTCGATTCTCAGCACCCGCATCGTGTCGAAATAGAGGCGCTGCTCCTCGTTGTTGCGCGACTTTTCGCTCATCTCGAACAGCGCGTCGTCCGCGCCTTCGAACATCTTGCGGGTCAACTCGGAAAAAGCCGCACGGACCCGGTTGCTCAGGCCTTCGACAATGGCTGACGCTGGCCCCGCGACTTCCTGCGGTGGAGCCGTTCGTCCATTGGGAAACGTGTGAACCGTCGCCGCCATATCCCCTAGCCTGGGCTTGCCGGTTTCGGAAATGGCGGCCGAGGCGGCCGAGGCCATCTATGGCCACCCCCGAGACCAAGCTCATTATTCACTATCCGACAACCGGCCCGAACCAGTCCCCGCCCGCGAAGCCATGAAACAGAGAGCTGTCTCCACAGGACTCACGCAAATTGACCAGTACAGTGGCCTGCGAAAACGGCGACAAAATCGCCACTCCGTTGCCGCTGGATTGATAGCACAGCCTGTGCCATGTCGTCGAGCCTGGTGCGGTGGCTCAAATGGTTTTAGTATCGCCACCCTCAACGTCATCCGCTTATGCGGATAAGCGGATATAATTTTCCGATGAGCGAGATCAAGACCCCAGTGCCGACGCCCTCCTTCCAAGACATCGAAGCACAACTGCGTCGGCGCATACTCGTGCTCGACGGCGCCATGGGCACGATGATCCAGGGCTACAAGCTCGGCGAGGCCGACTACCGCGGCGCGCGCTTCGCGGACTGGCCCAGCGACATCCAGGGCAACAACGACCTGCTGTCGATCACGCAGCCGGACATCATCCGCGAGATTCACGGCAAGTACTTCTCGGCGGGTAGCGACATCGTCGAGACCAACACCTTCAATGCTCAGAAGATCTCCCAGGCCGACTACGGCATGGAAGCGCTGGCCTATGAAATCAACGTCGCGGCCGCGCGCGTGGCGCGCGAGGCGGCGGACGCCGCGAGCACGCCGCAGCGCCCGCGCTTCGTCGCCGGGGCGCTGGGCCCGACCAACCGCACCGCCAGCATCAGCCCGGACGTGAACGATCCCGGCAAGCGCAACGTGACCTACGAGGAACTGGTCGACGCCTACCTCGAACAGGCGCGCGGGCTCGCCGACGGCGGCGTGGACCTGTTCATGATCGAAACGATCTTCGACACGCTCAACGCCAAGGCCGCGATCTTCGCGGTGGAGACGCTGTTCGAGGAACGCGGCCAGCGCTGGCCGGTGATCCTGTCCGGCACCATCACCGACGCTTCCGGACGCACCCTGTCGGGCCAGGTCACCGAGGCCTTCTGGAATTCGGTGCGCCACGCCAAGCCGCTGGCCATCGGCCTCAACTGCGCGCTCGGCGGCAAGGAAATGCGCCCCTACATCGAGGAGCTGTCGCGCCTCGCCGACTGCTACATCTCCTGCTATCCGAACGCCGGCCTGCCGAACGCCTTCGGCGAGTACGACGAACACCCGGAAGACACCGCCTGCATCATCGAGGAGTTCGCGCATTCGGGGCTGGTGAACCTGGTCGGCGGCTGCTGCGGCACCACGCCGGACCACATCGCGCACATCGCGAAACATGTCGAGGGCATCGCGCCACGCACGCCGGCCGCGCACGATCCGGTGTGCCGCCTCGCCGGCCTGGAACCGCTGAACCTGACGGCCGAGCTGAATTTCTGCAACGTCGGCGAACGCACCAACGTCACCGGCTCGGCCAGGTTCCGCAACCTGATCAAGGACGGCGACTACACCAGCGGGCTGACCGTGGCGCGCCAGCAGGTCGAAGCCGGCGCGCAGATCATCGACGTCAACATGGACGAAGGCATGCTCGACGGCGTCGAGGCCATGAGCACCTTTCTCAAGCTGATCGCCTCGGAACCGGACATCAGCCGCGTGCCGGTGATGATCGACTCCTCCAAGTGGACAGTGATCGAAGCCGGGCTGCGCTGCGTACAGGGCAAGCCGGTGGTCAACTCCATTTCCATGAAGGAAGGCGAAGCCGCCTTCATCGAGCACGCGCGCCTGTGCCGCAAGTACGGCGCGGCCGTGGTGGTGATGGCCTTCGACGAGGACGGCCAGGCCGACAATCTGGAACGCCGCAAGCAGATCTGCGGCCGTGCCTACCAGATTCTCACCGAGACGGTCGGCTTTCCGCCCGAGGACATCATCTTCGACCCGAACATCTTCGCGGTCGCCACCGGCATCGAGCAGCACAACAACTACGGTGTGGACTTCATCGAGGCCACGCGCTGGGTGCGTGAGAACCTGCCGCATGTCTCGGTCTCCGGCGGCGTCTCCAATGTCTCGTTCTCGTTCCGCGGCAACAACGAGGTGCGCGAGGCGATTCACAGCGTGTTCCTGTATCACGCGATTCAGGCCGGCCTGAACATGGGCATCGTCAACGCCGGCCAGCTCGCGATCTACGCGGACCTCGACCCCGAGCTGCGCGAGCGCATCGAGGATGTGATTCTCAACCGCCGCGCGGACGGCACCGAGCGCTTGCTGGAGATCGCCGAACGCTTTCGCGGCACCGGCGAGAAGAAGGCCGTGGACGACGAAGTCTGGCGCAAGCTGCCGCTCGGCGAGCGCATCACCCACGCCCTGGTCAAGGGCATCGACGCTTACGTCGAGGAAGACGTGGAGGCGCTGCGCGCCGAACTGGCGAGCCAGGGCAAGCGCCCGCTGGAGGTGATCGAAGGCCCGCTGATGGACGGCATGAACGTGGTCGGCGACCTGTTCGGCGCCGGCAAGATGTTCCTGCCGCAGGTGGTCAAGTCCGCGCGCGTGATGAAGAAGGCCGTGGCCTATCTGATTCCGTTCATCGAGGCCGAGAAGCAGCCGGGCGAGGTACACAAGGCCAAGGGCAGGATCCTCATGGCCACGGTCAAGGGCGACGTGCACGACATCGGCAAGAACATCGTCGGCGTGGTCCTGCAATGCAACAACTATGACGTGGTCGATCTCGGCGTGATGGTGCCGGCGCAGAAGATTCTCGACGCCGCCAGGGCCGAAAAGGTGGACATCATCGGCGTCTCCGGCCTGATCACGCCCAGCCTCGACGAGATGGTGCATCTGGCCAAGGAAATGGAACGCCAGGGCTTCGACATCCCCTTGATGATCGGTGGCGCTACCACCTCGCGCGCGCACACCGCGGTCAAGGTCGACAAGGGCTACCACGGCCCGGTGGTCTGGGTGAAGGACGCCTCGCGCTCGGTGCCGATCGCGGCGGCCCTGCTGTCAGACGAACAGCGCCCGGTCCTGCTCGACAAGTTGCGCGAGGAATACGACGGCGTGCGCGAACGCCACGGCAAGCGCAACCGCCAGGAGAAGTTCCTGCGCCTGTCGCAGGCGCGCGAGAACCGCACGCCGATCGACTGGAACGGCTACCGCCCGTTCCGCCCGCGCATGCTGCTGCAACAGGCCAGGGACGTATCAATCGAATTCCCCTCCCCCTCCGGGAGAGGGGCCGGGGGTGAGGGCGCCCCACGCCTCCGCCACATCCCACACGAAATCACCGAAGCCGCACGCCGCCAGCGGCAAGACGCGACCGATGCCGAGCAATTCCTGTGGAGCCTGCTGCGCGACCACCGTTTCGGCAACCACAAATTCCGGCGCGAACATCCGCTGCCGCCGTATCGCCTGGATTTCTATTGCCACGAATTGAAGCTGGCCATCGAACTGGATGGCGGGCAGCGCAACGAAGATACGCAGGCCCGGCACGATACGGCGCGTGATGCGTTTCTGTTGTCCGAGGGCATCGAAGTCGTACGCGTCTGGAATCATGATTTGTTCGAGCGAACCGAAGATGTACTGGGGCATCTGTGGAACGCTTGTGAGGCTCGCGGCAGTAGGTCGCCCTCACCCCCGGCCCCTCTCCCCAGGGGAGAGGGGAGGCAAGCGACCCAGTTCGTCCACGAACTCAAGAACTACCCGATCGAGGAACTGCGCGAATACATCGATTGGCAGCCTTTCTTCATTTCCTGGGAGATGAAGGGCCGCTTCCCGGACCTGCTCAACAATCCGGCCACCAGCGAAGTCGCACGCAAGCTGTGGGACGACGCCCAGACCATGCTCGACCGGATCATCGCCGAAAAGTGGCTCAAGGCAAGTGGCGTGTTCGGGCTGTTCCCGGCGCAGGCGGACGGTGACGACACGGTGATCTTCGCCGACGAAACGTATCAGACCGAAATCGCGCGTCTACACCACCTGCGCCAGCAGAGTGAGCACCGCCCCGGCATTCCAAACCGCAGCCTCGCCGACTACGTGGCACCGCGCGAAACCGGCCTTCACGACTACGTCGGCGCCTTCGCGGTCACCGCCGGCATCGGCAGCGCCGAACGCGTCGAAGCCTTCAAGAAGGCCAATGACGACTACAACGCGATCCTGCTGGAGTCGATCGCCGACCGCCTCGCGGAGGCCTTTGCCGAACGCCTGCATCAACGCGTGCGCAAGGAATGGTGGGGCTATGCCGCCGACGAGCACCTGCCCAATGAAGCGCTGATCGCCGAGCAATACGCAGGCATCCGCCCGGCCCCAGGCTACCCCGCCTGTCCGGAGCACACCGAGAAGCAGACGCTGTGGCAACTGCTGGACGTGAACCAGCGCATCGGCATCGAACTCACCGAGAGCATGGCGATGTGGCCCGGCGCCTCGGTATCCGGCTGGTATTTCGGCCATCCCGAATCGCAGTATTTCGTGGTCGGCCGCATCAATCGCGATCAGGTCGAGGACTACGCGCAGCGCAAGGGCTGGGATTTCCGTACGGCCGAGAAATGGCTGGCGCCGAACCTGGGTTACGAGCCGGAAGACTGATCAGGACTGGCGACTATTCGCCGACCGAGCTCGCGCGTGTGCAGCACCAAAGCCAGAAGCGCAGGCGCCATCAGGGCGCCAAAGCCGAACCAATGAAATAGAGTCGCGCCCACTGCGCCGTCTCACCGGATTTCATGGTTGATGAGTTACCACCTGCCCGGCGTCATGGCACAGATCGCCGGTTGCTGACGAGGGTGGCGTCACGGAGCCATGTAGCTTTGCATGAGATGGCTCTGGCATCAGCTTGAGGTGTTTTTCCCCTCTTTGGTCATCTGTGTCTCGTACTCCGCCCCATGCTTATGTAGATAGTCTCGTATCAGCTGCCGCACGACTTGCGAGGGTGTCAGATCCTGCAAAGCGCATAGCTGCTCAAAGGCTCGTTTCTTTTGGGGGTCTATGAGCAGAGTGAGGCGAGCAGTTTTCTTTTCCATTAGCATTCCCCTCCTGACATTAACATCCAATGTTAATGTCATTACTCTCATCCCGCAATGTCTTAACGTGAATCACGCGCCGCGTGATGCCGGATGCTCGCATTGAAACATGGTGCCCAATGCTTGCACATAATTACAACTACATGTTAACGTAATTAACATGCTTTCCGCCCCCTGCGCCCAATTTTCCGCTCGACGCCGCCATGGCGAGGGTGCATTACAGCGAGGGCCATCGAATGTCGCGCCAAAGGTTTTCGGTTAGCCTGCCCAGCATCTCCACAGGTCTTCGCGCTGCGTGGCGGGAGGGTTACGGACTCTCGGATTTACGCAAAGACGTGATGGCTGGCCTTACCATCGGTACCGTGGCCGTGCCACTGTCGATGGCGCTGGCGATCGCTACAGGCGTTCCACCTCAGCAGGGTCTCTATACAGCGATTGTGGCTGGGGCCATCATCGCGTTGACCGGCGGTGCTCGCTTCAGTGTCTCAGGCCCGACAGCCGCTTTTGTCGTCATACTTTTCCCGATTGTTCAGCAGTACGGTCTCGGCGGATTGCTTTTAGCCTCGATGATGGCCGGCATCATTCTGGTGGTTTTGGGGGTTACCCGAATGGGGCGCCTGATCGAGTTCATACCCTATCCCGTGGTTTTGGGCTTCACGGCGGGGATAGCAGTTGTCATCGCGGTACTACAGATTCCCGATTTTCTGGGGCTGAGCGTTGGGCAGCTCGGTGAGCATTTTGTCGAAAACTTGGGCCGGATCCTCACCTCACTCCCCAGCCTCAATATGCTTGAGTTCGGTATTGGTGCATTCGCTCTCGTCGTCATGCAGCTTTGGCCGCGATTGCATGTGCCCATTCCGGCGCCCCTAGTCGGGCTGGTCGTTGGCGCTATCACGGCTTACGGTGCCAATCAGTGGTTCGGGAGCGCCGGCGCGCCTGCCGTTGAGACGATTGCCTCACGCTTTACCTGGGAGGCCAATGGCGAGACGGGTACTGGAATCCCCCCTATAGCGCCTTCCTTCATGGCTCCTTGGCTATTACCGGGAGCCAATGGAGAGCCCCTTGAACTGAATTTCGAACTGATTCGTGCTCTGCTAGGGCCTGCCTTTGCCATTGCCATGCTAGGGGCGATCGAGTCACTGCTGTGCGCGGTGGTATCGGATGGTCTGACGAAGACCAAGCATGATCCCAACGCCGAGCTGATTGGCCAAGGGCTGGGCAACATCATCGCGCCACTGTTCGGCGGCATCACCGCCACGGCGGCCATTGCCCGGACAGCAACCAACATCCGAAGCGGCGCTCGTTCACCCATCGCGGCAGTGGTGCATTCTGTAGTGGTGCTGTTGGCGGTCATTGCACTCGCTGGATTGCTGGGCCTCGTGCCCATGGCTGCCCTCGCGGCTCTGCTATTCATCATTGCCTGGAACATGAGCGAAGCGCGTCATTTCCTGCATACCTTGCGGTCGGCGCCTCCTGGCGACGTGGCCATTCTCGTCACCTGCTTCGGACTGACCGTCCTGTTTGACATGGTTCTGGCCGTCGCTGTCGGTATGGGACTGGCGGCGGCACTTTTCATTCGGCGTATGGCCTTGCTGACCACAACTGATCGTATCGAGGCCGAGAATCACCCTACTGTCAACGGGCTGCCTCCAGAAGTGGCCGTTTACGAGATCAATGGCCCCCTGTTCTTCGGGGTGGCCGAGAAAGCCCTCACATCACTGCACTTGGTCGATCGTAACGTCCAGCTTGTACTTATTGACATGCGCAAGGTGCCCAGCATGGATGGCACGGCAATCGTCGCTCTCCAGTCGCTAATCGACGAAATGCATCGCGAGGGAATAGCGCTGATCCTGATGGGATTACCGACGCGGATCATCGTCAAACTGCGTCGTGCAGGCATTCGAAAGGAAAAAGGAGTGCTGACGTACTGCAAAGACTGGCAGTGGGCCAAGGTCGTCGTGCTGCGTTGGCATCATGAGCGCAACGAGATGGATCGAAACGCGGAGGTATTTTAATGAGCCAGATGATTGCAGTGCTGGATCAAGCGCCGAAGGTATCGGGCGCTGTGTAGATGTTCATCAACAGGGGCACGATGATCGAGATCGTCGCGCCAAGGGTTTCGGTCGCGGGCGCAGTGGGTGTAGCCACGCTCCCGTCACCGTTCATGAGGTCCAGCTTCATGCTCATTCGCCGGTGGCGATTCCGGTGAGATGTTGGCTCGCGCAAAGGGCAGCCACAGACTCCACCACAGCCGGCCTGGGTCATCGGACAGGTATTGCAGCAAGCCGATCTGCATGCCGAGATGGCCTAGCCGCGGTGAAGCCACATAGCTTCCGAACAGCCGATCCCAGATCGACAGGTTGAATCCAAAGTTGCGGTGATGCTCGCGCGGATCGATCGAGTGATGAATGCGATGCATGTCCGGCGTCACCAGCAGGCGCCGCAGCCAGCGATCCACCCGTTCCGGAAGTCCGACGTTGGTGTGATTGAAGATCGCCATCGCGTTGAGGCCGATCTCGAACATCATCACGGCAAGGGCCGGCGCACCCAGCAGCAGCACCGCGGCGCTCTTGATCAGCATGGACAATCCGATCTCGATCGGATGAAAACGCAGGGCCGTGGAGGCGTCGATCTCGCGATCGGCATGATGCACCCGGTGCAGCCGCCAGAACAGCGGCACGCGATGGAAAGCCGCGTGCTGGGCCCAGATCAGCAGGTCGAGCAAGATCAGGCTGACGGTAAACGCCAGCCATTCAGGCCACGCCAGCCAATGCAGCAGTCCCGTCTGTGTTCGCTCGGCCCAGAGCGCCACCGCGACGGCAACCAGTGGCACCGACAGCGCAGCCAATAGTCGGACCACGCCGGCGCCCAGTAGCATGATGCTGAGGTTGGTCGCCCAGCGATGAGATCGGCCCAGCCGTCGCGGTCGACGCGGCCACCGGGTCTCGGCCAGCGACATGATCGCGAAGATCGCCACGAATGCGCTCAGCCGCCACGTCAGTTCCGATAGGCCGCCCACATGCATGAGCGTCACTTTGCGGCAGACCGGTGAGCTTGAAGGCCCGCCGGCGTCGCCATCGCGAACCGCGGCTGCCTCGCTTTCGCCATCCGCGAGTGGCGCGTGCGAATTCGGTCAGCGAGGATCGATCCGGTGTGCATCGATCAGCGCTGGCCGCCTGACGCGTTGAGCGTCCAGTCATACGACAGGTATTCGAGCTTGAACTGCCCCTTGGCGATCCGCGCCTGATCGACCGGCTTATCCGCCAGCAGGCTTGCCTGACTCGCCAGCCAGGCCTCAAGCCCTTTGTTGTCCGCCGTGAAGTCTTCGCCGTACCACTTGAAGATCGACGAGACGCTCAGCACCCCGCGGCTCGCATTGAAGCGATTGCGCGACCGGTCGCTCAGGAAGCGTCTCTGCTGATCGGTCAGTTGCGCGTCGAGGCTTGCCGCGCGATAGGGCTCCGGGCGCAGCGCCGGACAGCCGATCGACGCGCAGTTGACGGCGAAGTGGATGCGCGCATCGTGGTAGCGCGGGCGCAGCTGCTGATGCTCGATCCAGTCCAGGCTGCGCTGCTCGCCGAGCAAGGCGAAGAAGCTCTGCTTCCAGGGCGAACTCAACAGAGAACCCAGATCCCGAATCGACTGGAGATCGGGATATCGGCTCAGGATCAGCTCAAGCGTGAAGGCGTTGTAGGCATTGATCAGAAAGGCCTGCTGCTGATCCGGATGCCAGCGCTGGAAATCCACCTTGTCGACGGCCGAAAACGTCGACAGCGACGTCCTGAGTGCCGCGGGATCACGTTTGAGTGCGGCATAGTCCACCACGCTGCTGTTCCCGCCGGCCGTCCACCGCACATGCTTCTTCAGTGCTTCGCCATAGACGGCGTAGTCGTGATCAAAGGCCATGGCGGCGGTACTCAAGATCGCGGCGGTCATCATCAGCATCATCCTCAGAATCTTGCACATGGGCGTCAAGCTCTACGCCAGGTATGGAAGCGCTCGACATGGCGCAGCAGTCGCTCCGGCTTGTGCGCCTGCTTCCAGAGACCCGCCGCGTACTTGTTGGCCTCGGCGAGCGTCGGGTAAATGTGGATGGTGCCGAGGATCTTGTTCAGGCCGATGCGGTGCTTCATCGCCAGGACATACTCGGCCAGGAGATCGCCGGCATGCTCGCCGACGATGGTGACACCGAGAATCCGGTCCTTGCCCGGCACCGTCAGCACCTTGACGAAGCCATGCGCCTCGCCGTCGGCAATGGCGCGGTCAAGATCGTCCAGCGGATACCGGACCACTTCATAGGCAATGCCTTTCTCCTGCGCCTCGGTCTCGTTGAGTCCGACCCGCGCGACTTCCGGCTCCGTGAACGTGGCCCAAGGGATCACTGAGTAGTCGACCTTGAATGGTCCGCCCCGCAGCGCGAGGAGGGGACTGAACAAGCTGTTGACAGTGGCATACCACGCCATGTGCGCCGCCGTGTGCGTGAACTGGAACGGCCCGACCACATCGCCAACGGCGTAGAGATTGGGAAAGCTCGTCTGCAGGAACTCGTTGACCACCATCGTGCGGCCAGCCTTGATGCCCAGTTCTTCGAGGCCAAAGCCCTGGAGTCGGGCGACACGACCGACCGCGACCAGAATGGCGTCGAAGGCCACGCGTTCCTCGCGCCCTGCGGATTCGCAGACCAGAAACTTTTCGCCGTTTTCAACGATCACGGCCCTGGCCTGGGTGTTGACGCGCACATCGACGCCCTCGGCGCGGAAGCGGTCGATGACGAGTTGCGAGACTTCCGGGTCCTCACGCGCCAGCAGCCGCGGCAGCATCTCGATCTGCGTCACATGGGAGCCCAGTCGCGCGAAGGCCTGCGTGAGCTCCGAGCCGATCGGCCCGCCGCCGAGAACGATCAATCGTTGCGGCTGCTCGCGCAGCTGCCAGACCGTATCGGAGCTCAGGTAACCGACCTCCCGGAGCCCCGGGATCGGCGGCACGAACGGCTCGGCACCGGTAGCCAGGATGATGTTCCGCGCGCTCAGGCGTCTGCCATTGACTTCGACGGTCCACGGATCGACCAGCCTGGCCTCGCCCAGGACACATTCCACGCCCAGCCCGCTGAAACGCTCGACCGAGTCATGCGGCGCAATCGCTTCGACGATCCGCGCCACACGGTCCATCACCTTGGCGAAATTGGCTTCCCCCGCGACCTTGTCAAAGCCGAACTCGCCGGCACGGCGCAGCTGACTGGCGTACTTGGCGGAGCGGATCAGCGCCTTGGACGGCACGCAGCCAGTATTCAGGCAGTCGCCGCCCATCTGGTGCTTCTCGATCAGTGTCACCTTGGCGCGGACCGCAGCTGCGATATAGGCGCTGACCAGACCACCGCTGCCGGCACCGATCACGATCAGGTTGCGATCAAACCGCGTTGGCCGGCGAAAGCCGCGATAGACCTTGCGCGCCCGCGCGGCATTGACAAGGCCTCGGGCCAGATACGGAAAGACGCCGAGCAGGACGAAGGCGCCGATCAGTCCCGGCGACAGGATGCCGGCCAGCGAACGCAGCTGCGCAAGCTGAGTGCCGGCATTCACATAAACCGCCGTGCCCGCCAGCATGCCGATCTGGCTCACCCAGAAGAAGCGCCGCGCCGGCATTGCGGTGAGACCCATCAGCAGGTTGATGAGAAAAAACGGAAACAGCGGCACCAGCCGCAGCGTGAACAGATAGAACGCGCCATCGCGCTCGATGCCGGCATTAATGGCCCTGAGCCGATCACCGTAACGCGCCTCGATCATCCCGCGCAGTAAGTAACGCGCGGCGAGGAAGGCACCGGTCGCACCGAGCGTCGAGGCGAACGAGACGATGAGCAGGCCCCACCACAGCCCGAAGATCGCGCCCGCCGCCAGCGTCAGCACCACCGCCCCCGGAACCGACAGCGCCGTGGCCAGCACGTAGACGGCAAAAAAACTGGCGGTTGCAATCAGCGGTTGCTCACTGCGCCAGGCCAGCAGCGCAGCGTGCTGCGCGTGAAGGTAGTCCAGCGATAAATAGCGCCCGAGATCCAGCACGAAGAACGCCGCGACCGCTGCCGCGATGAGCAGGCCGATGATCAGGCGTCGAAGCGTGGAAGTGCTCATTCACAGTCCTGCGCGGTCGAGCGCGGCGATGAAATCGGCGGGCTCGGGCCGGAGGCGGTAGTTGTCCGTGAGGTCGCTGTACACGATGCGGCCGCCCGCAGCGGTGATGAACACCGTCGGCATCGGTACGTCGGAGTCGTAACCCAGGGCCTGCATGCCCATCGGCAAGCCGCCTCTGGCGAGGATGCCGAGCTGCGCGGCAACCCGATTGTCGCGATCGCTCAGGAAGCGCATCGGCGCCTCGAAACGTTGCGCCAGCCTGCGCGTGTGGTCCTGCGGCTGCGGGCTGATGAGGAAGACTTCGACGCCGCGATCCGCGAGCCGCCGGTATTCGGCCGCGACCTCCTTGATCTGCGCCATGCACAGCGGGCACCAGTTGCCGCGATAGAACATCCACAGCGCGGGCTTGCGGGTCAGCTCCGCGGTGCGCAGCTCGCGGCCATCGATGTCGATGAGAGCCAGATCGGGCAGCCGCTTTCCAGTGCCGAGCAGATCGCCACTGCGAGCACTGAAGCGTGAGTGGATATAGAGCAGCGACAGCAACACGCCGTTGAACAAGGCGATGCCGGCCGCCAGGCCGGGGCCCGCATCGGCGAGCGCGACGACAGTGCCCAGGCCGCCGGCCATCGGGATCCCGTGGAGGTTGGCACTGGTCCGCGCGGTCGAGCCCATGAACAGGCGCATGAAGAACGCCATCGGCACGCCCGATGCCAGCACCACGCCCCACCAGGCCCAGGCCTGCGGTGCGGTCCACAGGCGCGTGGCGGCGACGACCAGCCCGGCCATCAGCGCCATCATGTAGAACGAAACGAATAGAGCCTTGATGCGATGCATGGAGAATTTCTCAAGTGGACAGCGCGCCGCCGCAGGACGAACCCGCGCCGGCGGTGCACCCCAGACAGTGACGCTCAAAACGGATGGCGCGATTCAGCAGACGGGCGTGATCGAAGCTGTCGAGCGTCATTGCCTGGCCATTCGCATCGCGCGCCGCGATGCCGAGTTGCTGATTGAAGTCACAGTCGAACAGGTGACCCGCATGGTCCACGCTGATCAGGCGCCGGCACATCACATTCTCGGCCGCCTGCGGGTTGAAGGCCGCGAGCAAGGTCTCCATGTAGCGCTCGTACTGACCGTTCTTGCGCAGGTGCAGCGCGAAGCGGTGGATCGGCATGTTGGTGATGGTGAACAAACGGCTGAAGACGATGCCGTGATGCTCGGCCAGTTCTCGGCGGTAGTCCGCTTCCAGCTGGGCTTGCGGCGGCGGCAGCGACGGCCCGAGCGGGTTGTAGACCAGCGTCAGCATGAGCCCGGAGTCGGGCTGGCCGTAGCCGACGGCATTGAGCCGATGCAGAGCGGTGATCGACTTTTCGAAGACGCCTTTGCCGCGCTGGGTGTCGGTGTTCTTCTCGCCGTAGCACGGCAGCGAGGAAATGACCTCGACGCGGTGCTCGGCGAAGAAGGCGGGCAGATGCGCCATCGATTGGCCCGTTTTCGGATGCCCGTCGAACTGCACCGTCAGGTTGTGTCGCACCATGACGTGCTTGCCGAGCGTCGTGGCGCCGACGACCAGGCGCTCGAAATCCGCATGCAGTTCCGGCGCGCCGCCGGTGAGATCGAGCTGCGTGATCTGCGGGTGTCCGGCCAGGATCGCCAGCACACGATCGGCATGCGCGGACGACAGCTGCTCTGTCCGTGCCGGCGAGGCATCGACATGGCAATGCCGACAGGCCTGGTTGCACAGCTTGGTCAGGTTGACCTGCAGGGTCTGCACGTCGATCGGCGATAGCACCAGTGCATGCTCTGCGAGCAGGCGCTCGAACGCCGGACCATGATCGGCGGCTGGAAGATCGGCGAGGCGGACGGTGATGTTCATCAACAGCAGGCTCCGGGCTGGACGGCTGACACGGCGCCCGGCGGTGCGCAATCGAACAGACCGAAGTGCTGCGTTTTTTCACCGAACACGCGGAAATGCGCCGCGTAGCGCGAGCCGCCGAGCATGTCGGCGGTGTTGCCGCAGACCAGCATCGGCTTGCCGCTCACGAAATGATGGTGGTCGTCGAGCGTGAAGGCGTGCGGCGCTTCGGGCAGCGTGCCGAGATAGATGGCGACCTGCCCATAATCCTCGCAGCGATCTTCGAGATCGAGCTTGAACGCGCGCACGGTGCGTGAATAAAAGCGGATATTGCCGGCGCGCTGTTCCAGTTCCGGGTTGTTGATCAACAGCGGACTGCTGGTGACGATGCGGACATCCGCACAGCCGACCCGCAGCATCAGGCGCCGGAAATCCTCTTCATACAGCGCGCCGCCCAGGCACTCGCCGAGCATGACCGCGTCCGTTGCCAGCGTCGCTGGAATCCGCCGGTCACTGAACACGTCCGAGAAATAGAGTTCGCCGCCGGGCTTGAGGACGCGGAAGATTTCGCGGAAGACGCGTTCCTTGTCCGGCGAGAGGTTGATGACGCAGTTGCTGACGACCAGATCGAGGCTGGCGTCGTCGATGCCATCGAGCTGCTCGATATAGCCCTGCACGAAACGCGTGTTGGCATAGCCGAAGCGTTCGGCGTGCCAGGCCTGCGTGCTGCGCGCCAGCTCCAGTTGCTCCGTGGTCATGTCCAGGCCCGTCACCTGGCCCTCGGCGCCGACCAGTTGCGCGAGCACATAGCAGTCGCGACCGGAGCCGCAGCCGAGGTCGAGCACCTTCAAGCCCTCCAGCGCGGGCGGGATCGGCGAGCCACAGCCGTAGAAGCGGCTCTTCACGTCCTCGTGCACGTTCTTCAAGGCTTCGAGGACGCGCGCCGGGCCGGCTTCCGCCAGGCAGCAGGCACTGGTCTTGAGGTCGGCAGAGGATTGCAGAATCCGGCCGTAATAGTCCTGCACGCTCTCGTGGGTCTTGAAATCGCCGTCCATTTGAAATCTCGCTCGTTCGGTAAAATGGGTCAAGGGGCGGGTCAAGGGGCTCAGCCGCGGCGGCCATCGAGGTAGGCTGCGACCAGAGGATCGTTGGGCGCACTGAACAGTGCGTCGGTGCGATTGAATTCGATCAGCCGGCCACTGCCGTCGTGCGTCCAGAACGCCGCGCAGTAGTCCGAGATGCGCCGCGCCTGCGCGAGCTTGTGCGTGGCCACGACCCGTGACCACGACCAGGGTATAAGCGCAGCTTCAGTGTGCCAGTCCCGCAGCTGTCCGGTGTAAATCGCCACGATCTGCGAGTCGGTGAGGGCCTGGATCGGATTGCGGGCATGCACGATCACAGCAATGCCGTCCCGGGCAATCACGAAACCGCGCAGATCCGCCTCGTCGGCTTTCAGTGCACGCGACACCATGCCCCCGCAAGCCCGCTGCGGGCATCCTGCACGCCACGCGAAGAACCGCCGCTCTGCACATCGATACGCGTGCCCGGCTGCTGCTGCTCAAACCGCTTGCCGAGTTCGGCGGCCAGCGGCGCGACCGTGCTGGAGCCGGTCAGAACCAGCTTGTCCGCCGCCGCCGGTGAGACCATATGGGCGGCAATACAGAGGATCAATACAAAACGAGCAGGCATTTGCATGGACGCGACCGTATGACGATATAGGGCATCCTACGTTGGCCAAGCCGCGAATCTGAACATGCTGGAGTCTTGAATATATGTCCATGAGTCCAGAAGACGATCTGCTGTCCTCAGTGCTATCCGCCTATCACTTGCGAGCGGGCGTCTACGGCAGCCCGCGCTTTTGCGGTGCCTGGCAGCACAGCACCACCGGGATGCACCGCGGTGCGTTTCATCTCGTTGGCACCGGGGGAGCGTGGTTTCACACGCGGCAGCAGGCCGAGCCCATCCGACTGGAGCCTGGCGACCTCGTGGTGCTACCCCACGATGCCTGGCACATGCTTTCTGCCGGACCGGTATTGCACGGAGAGGACTCGATTCCGATCCAGGAGGGTGACGGGCCTTATACCGTCATGGTCTGCGGCTTCTTCGAGTTCGAACTGGGCGACAAGAATCCCATTCTGGATGCACTGCCAGAAGTGCTGGTCATCACCTACCGTGAAGGCGGCAGGGCCTTGGCAGCGCTGGGGGAGCTGATGATGGCGGAAACCGACGGTTCTTCGGTGGGCACGCGGACTGTGCTCGACAAGCTTGCCGATACCTTGTTCGTGATGGTGGTCCGCTTCTACGTCAACGGGCTCAGCGAACAGCGTGGCGTGCTGGCGGCACTGGCGGACGAGCGACTGCGGCGCGCTTTGGCGGCCATGCATCGCAAGCCGGGTGCGGACTGGACGCTTGAATCGCTGGCACAGGAAGCCGGCATGTCGCGCAGCAACTTCTCTCAGCACTTCGCTGCCGTGGTGGGCTCGACGCCGATCAACTATCTCACTCGGTGGCGCATGATCCAGGCGGAGCTCGCCCTTCGAAAACCACGGGTGTCCGTCGCAGCCGTCGCTGAGCAGATGGGCTACGAAACGGAGGCCGCCTTTCGCAAGGCCTTCAAGAGGGTTCACGGCATCGGGCCCGGCGCAATCAAGCGATGGCTAAAGGAGCGGATGCCTTGACCCAAGTTCGCGGATTCGCGCCGAGGAAAGTAACTCAGCAGACGTCGGGGTCAGAGACGTCGGGTCAACGTCGGGGTCAGCAACGTCGGGGTCAGGTCTTGTTCCTCGAACGTCGGGGTCGAACGTCGGGGTCAAACGTCGGGGTCAGGTCTTGTTCCTTGCCAAATTTCTTTGGCTTCGCTACGTTCCCCGCATGGCCCGCCCTCTGCGTATCGAATTCCCCGGCGCGATCCATCATGTGATGGCGCGCGGCAATGCCCGTCAAGCAATCTTCCTCAATGACGAAGGTCGCGACGCCTACGAGAGCGGACACCGACAACTTCCGCAGATCGGTGTGCACTTCGGGTCGCACTACTCGACTACTCGACGGTAAGCCGGATCGCGCGAGGTGTGGATCGGCGGGCTGCGTCAAGACGCAAGACCTGACCCCGACCTCTTCACTTGACCCCGACCTCTTCACTGACCCCGACCTCTTGACCCCGACCTCTTCAGGGCGGGTTTTGGCCCTGCTCGAACGGAGACATGGCGGTCCTTGACTCTCTATAGTGCTTCCACCATATTGAGCCGATGCTGGAGGCAGAAGCTCTCAGACCCGTTTCCTGGATTGCGTCCAGCTACAAGGACTACCGGGCGTTCCCGGAGCCTGTACAGGATGCGATGGGTTTCGCGCTGTTCCGCGCCCAGCAGGGCGCCAAGCACGATGACGCGAAACCCCTCAAGGGCTTCGGCGGCGCAGGCGTACTGGAAATCGTCACTGATCATGACGGCGATACCTTCCGGGCGGTGTACACCGTGAAGTTCGCCAATGCGATCTACGTCCTGCACGCCTTCCAGAAGAAATCGAAGTCGGGCCGCAAAACGCCGGCTGAGGAAATTGAACTGATCCGGCGCCGGCTCAAAGTGGCCGAAGCCGACTACCAGCAGCAACTCGCAAGAGGACCATCATGAGCAACGATACTGAAACGACCATCGTCCGCGGCACCGGCAATGTCTTTGCCGATCTCGGCTATCCCGACGCGGAGACCCATCTGCTCAAGGCCGGACTGGTCAGCCGCCTGCAGGATGTCATCAGCGAACGCAAGCTGACCCAGGTCGAAGCCGCCAGTCGCATGGGCGTCAGCCAGCCAGACGTGTCCCGGCTGCTCAAGGGTCAGTTCCGGGACATTTCCGTCGAACGCCTGATGCGCATGCTGACCAGGCTCGGTTGTGACGTCGAGATCGTCGTACGGCAGCACGGCCGGCGCGCGAAGCCGGAGGACACGATCCACCTGCAGGCGGCTTCGGCGTGAGAAGTTTAGGTGTGATGCGATACACCCATGTCCGCTGGCGGCCCATGATCTCAAAGGTAGAACCCCAGCAAGCAACCAGAAACCATCGGTCTGGCGATACCGTCTGCGCAGCAATCGGACGGCATCAGACGCGACTCGGTTGTCAGAATCGGCGCCCTTGGCACTGTCGCACCGAAGAACTCCCGTGACCATGGACACCAATGCTGTTCCAACGGTCTGGCTGCGCCGCGGAAACAGCACGCCAGTCGCCCTCTCGATTCCCCAGCTCAAGGCGATGCACGCCGGAGGCCGGCTCGCCGCGACGGACACGATCCGCATGGAAGGCGTGTCGACATGGACGCCGCTGGCGCAGGTGAAGGGGTTCTTCGCGGGATCGGCACTCGCCGCCCAGGCCCCCGCTACGCCGCCCGACCTCGACTCGCCCAAGGGGATCTACGAAACCGTCCGCAAGGAGATGGATGGGGAAGGTCGGGGTCAGGTCGGGAAGGTCGGGGTCACGAAGGTCGGGGTCACATGATGGATCGCGCCGGGGAATTCGATACGCAGAGGGCGGGCCATGCGGGGAACGTAGCGAAGCCAAAGAAATTTGGCAAGGAACAAGACCTGACCCCGACGTTTGATGTCGAAATGGATCTCACCCGCCTCCGGCGCAAAGCGAATATCGGTGACGCGCCACGGCGCCGACAGTCCCAACGCCGCCGTGAACAAGGCTTCCGATCCCGACATGTGTGCTCCCCACTCTTCATGAACGCCTCAATCAGGCAACACGAAGATTACAGGCCGATTCCACTCGATTCAGCATAGACCCAAAAAAAGGGGGGCGAATGCCCCCCCTCTGAAAACTGCTGACCTTCTGCCCTGCTTAGAACCGATACTCCAATCTTGCCCTCATGTACCGAGGAGTTTGAAAGCTTGCGGTCGCACGGTAGTTCGCGTTCGAAGCACCACTGCCAGTTTCAGACGTTTCATTCTCTTCAAGAGAAGCATCCGAGTTAAAGACGTTAAATACATCTACGCCCACACTCAGCTTGTTATCAAAAACATTAGGCGTATACGTCACACTCAGATCCAGCTTGTACACCCAATCTGTTCTTCCGGCGGAACCGCGAGGCACCAATACTGATGACCCATCTTCGGAGAACTGTTCGTTATTGGTGTAGTACGAGAACTGGGCGTAGTAATACTCGGGGCGCGAAGCATCCGGATAGAAGCCATAGGCACTCAGCGGACGGCCGGAATACGCTTGGAAAAATGCACCAATCTGCCATTCATCAGTCGGCTTATAGGCACCCGAAAGCTTGATCTTGTGGCGACGATCATTCGAGAGCCAACCGTAGGCGCCTTCCGTGAAGCCTGGCTGGTCGAAGTCCTGCGTGATAGCGACATCTTCCTGCTCCACGACACTGTTAACGAAGCCTTCGTAATTACCGTAGCTCTGCGACCAAGTATAGGACGCCTGTATAAACCACTCGGTGCCCCAAACCTTATCGTAGGTCAGTTCGACAGCATGGTACTTGCGTTCCGCTTCCGGGTAGCCAAGAGCATCCGCCGAAAGCTCAACCGGAACCAACGGACCGTCGCCATAGGCGTCAAGGTTCCCCGTTGCGGAATCGGTTGGGATATAGGCCGTCACGTCACCGCCAGGATTGGTGATGAAGTAGAAGTCAAATCCACAAGCGAACGCCGTTCGAACATTCGGGAACGTGCAGCTCTGCATATTGACATCGTCGCGACCTGCAAGCGTCCGGTTCAAGCCTTCGTCAATCGCGATGTCTTCCAAAGTTTGTCCCAGCTCGCGATAAACATATCGAATACCACCAGTTGCCTTCTTGCCGAAGATGTTTTCCGGAAGTGTCGATTCGAAACCAACGACAATTTCATCCTGATAGCTCGGATCTACATCACCGGAAACGAGCTGCAGAGTGTTTGCAACGTCACCGTCGGCAGTAACAGCTTCACCAATCAGATCATCCCCGGTCATTGGACGCTCAGTCTGGTCCGCTGAGTAGCCTTCAAAGTCGTAGACCTGAGTCCGATAAAACTCACCAGTACCGTTTCGGACGGCGACCTGTGTGCTTGTTGGAATATAATAACGCCCATAGCTCGCAAATACCTTTGTGTTGCCGTCGCCAAAGACGTCAAAGGCCAATCCGAGACGCGGTGCAATATCTCCATCGAGATCTAAGAAGGTGTCGCCTAACGTATTTTCCAGTTTAAATGATTCCTGGCGAAAACCGATGGTGGCGGACAACCTGGGGGTGATCTGCCACTGGTCTTCAACGTAATAGGCGCTCAGGGTCTCATTGATGGTCCCGTTGTTCGAGAAATCAATGATGGCCACGTAGTCTCCCGGCTCATTAACCTGGATACCACCGACGCTGGAGCCCGCAGACTGATTCAGATAGACCTCGTAGGATGAACCACCCGAAAGCGCGGTCGCACTGAAGCTCTCATTTTCTTCACGGTCTGCACCAAACCGAAGCGAATGCGAGCCGAAAACACCAAAATCACCCAAGTAATACTGGAAGTCCAAGCGGTACGCTTCACGCGTATCCTTGTCTAGCGTTGAGCTTCCGACATAGCAGCCCTTCTGACGCGAAACGGCATCATCACCATCTTGCACTTCGGTGACATTCGGACAGTCAGTATTTGAAGGAATCACTGATGTATCGTCAGTACCTTTACCGTACAAAGCCGACGCAGTGAAAGCATCTGTTATTTGGCCCGTATAACGGTAAATTTGAGTCTCGCCGCCTGAATTAAAGTCGAGCTGACCAGTTGCATCGGTCGCCACACCGACATCCAAATCGAATGTGTAGTTATAGCGACTGGTAATCGATTCGTCTTTAAAGTAGGTGATTTCAAAATTGTGGCCCTGCGCAATCGCCCAGTCTAGTTTTGCCGCGTAGAACGGAGAACTAATATGTGACTCCCCGTAACGCGAGCCTCGTGCAAAACTCTGAGAATAATCGCCCGTCTTAAGAACACCGTTGTCTTGGATGTTTCTCAGGTTTGCAAGCGCGAAGATAAAGAGTTTGTCGCGAATGATCGGCCCGCCCGCGTAAAAGTTCGCTTGCGTCTCTTGACGGTAGTCCGCTTCATTAAAATACAGGTACTGACTTGAGCCATTCGCATCCAGAACATTCGGCGAAGTTTCTGACCACGAATCATCTTGGTAGAAAGCGCTCATGCCTGCTTCCCACTCGTTTGTTCCGCGCTTGGATACGGCGTTCACAATACCACCCGTGGAGCGCCCGAACTCAGCGGAGTATCCGCCTGTCTTTACTTGAAAGTCCTGAAAGAATTCAAAAGGAACATTCGAAGGCCCTAACCGAGTCCTAAGATCAGAGATGTTGAATCCGTTAAGAAAGTACTGGTTTTCGGCAACTGTTGACCCACCGAAGGAGGCCAAATTTCCAAAACCGTCATCCCCTTGGATAGTGCCGGGAGCGAGCAATGCAACCGAAGTGATGTTTCGGCCCAGCGGCAGAGCGTCAAGCTGGGCTTCGTCGATATTAAACGCGAGTTCCGACGAAGAAACGTCAATAGGCGAAATTGCCGCAGCGGATACTGTGGTCGTACCCAATTCGACAGCGGACTGATTCGATCCACCCAGCGAAACTAAAGTACCTTGACCAATCCTGACCGTGAACGACTGATCCTCTTGCCCGTCCACGATAACCACGTATTTGCCCACCGGAATCGAGTTGGCGCGGAAATCTCCGCTCTGACCTGCGGTGACTGTACGCGAATAGCCAGTATCGACGTTCTTAAGTACAACTGAACTTCCGGCGGGCGCTTCGCCGTACACGAAACCTTCAGCGTTACTCTGCGCGAAAATTGGACTCGCGAGCCCGAATGCGGACGCGACCAGAGCTCCCTTAAGAGCACTGGAAACGATCGCACGGCCTCTGTGGCCCTTACGAACTTTCATCATGAATTCTCCCTACGAATTTAGTTGCCCCCGAATCGTGCACGCGGGAACGCGAGTACGACGCCCGGGACCTAGCGATGCAGGCGGAGAGTAGCCCCCGGTATTGGGGCCGTCAAGAATGTGTAACCAAGTGGTGCGGTGCGCCGTTGCGGTGCGCCAAAGACGCCCCGTTTTCGGGCAGAAGTGGCGGTTTTAATTGATTTTATTCATCGGTCGCGCTGGCAATCACTGCATTCCCAATCGACGCCCCCCTGAGCCGGAATGCACATTCGCAGACGAGGGGGCCGCGTTGGCGGGGTGATGCCTGATCACCCCGCCTTCGGGTTTTCACTCCACGGTGATGCAGTCCTTGTTGGCCGACAAGGTCGCTTCGCCGACGCCGGATACCTTGATCAGGTCTTCGGGGACCTTGAACGGCTGGGCACTGCGGTACTCGATGATGTCCTCGGCCTTGGCTGCGCCGATATTCTTGAGTTCGATGAGTTCTTCGGCGGTCGCCGTGTTGATGTTGACCGGGCAACTCCAGGCAGAAAACGAGATCAGGCCGGCGGTGAACAGACCTGCGATTCGGGCATATTTCATTTCGACACTCCCTATCCAAAGTGATTTATGCCTCGCCTTGCGAGACGTGCTCAATTTAGCGCGTTGTGGCACATTTGGAATCCCCTGCCCAGGTGATATTTGGCCTTCAATGCGACAAATCCGTTCCGATTCCGTACTTGAATCCGCCCTGGTCCGGGGGTCGGCTTTGCTAATGACGGCGGCTCAGCCCCCTCGTCGCGCACTGCCTGCACGTCTGGATACGGATAGGGCAGGCGCCGCTGTTCCAGCTGTTGAGACCCGGCTTCGCAGCGTTGGCCTGATGCGCATCAATCACGCGGGCGAGGTGGCAGCTCAGGCGCTTTATCACGGTCAGTCGATGACCGCTCGAGATGCGAAAACGCGTCAACACATGCTGTCTGCCGCAATGGAAGAGAAGGATCACCTGGCGTGGTGCGAGGCCCGTCTCGCGGAGCTGGGCGCACGACCGAGCCGATTGCAGGCGTTCTGGTACGGCGGTTCGTTTGCGATCGGCGCGCTGGCGGGACTTGCCGGTGACCGCTGGAGCCTGGGTTTCGTCAACGAAACCGAACGGCAGGTCGCCGAACACCTGGACGAGCACATCGCGCAACTGTCCGATTCGGACGTGCGCAGCCGCACGATACTCGAACAGATGCGTCTGGACGAGCAGCGTCACGGCGACGAGGCAGCCGTGGCCGGCGGCCGGCCACCGCCGGCGCCGGTGCGCCGCTTGATGCGGCGGGTTGCGGCCGTGATGAAGTGGACGGCCGGCCGCTTCTAGTCGAAGCAGCGCCCGCGCGCTTGCTTATCGGGCGATGTTCCGACCGTAGAAGATTTCCATGATCTCGTGGTCGACACGATTGCGAATCCGCTTGGATTCACGCGGCGGCAACTCACGCGCGCCTTCGCCGAACAGGTAGGTGTCGAGGTCCAGGTCCTTGAGGCGCATCTTGGTGTGGAAGAAGTACTCCTGGTAGACGTTGACGTCGACCATGTCGTACCGGTCCTTGATGCCCTTGGAGATGAAGTTCTGGATCGAGTCGATGTTGTGGTCGATGAAATGCTTCATGCCGCGCACGTTGCGCGTGAAACCACGTACGCGGTAGTCCATGACCACGATGTCCGATTCGAAACTGCTGATCAGGTAGTTGAGCGCCTTCAGAGGCGAAATCTTGCCGCAGGTCGAAACGTCGATGTCGGCGCGGAAGGTGCTGATGCCGGCGTCCGGGTGGGTTTCCGGATAGGTGTGGACCGTGATGTGGCTCTTGTCCAGATGCGCGACAACCGAGTCCTTGTGCGTGGCCGGTGTCGGCAGGCCGTCGAGATGGCCTTCGGATATCAGCATCGTTACCGAGGCGCCCTGCGGATCGTAGTCCTGCCGCGCCACGTTGAGGATGTTCGCGCCGATGATGTCCGCGACCTCGGTGAGGATCGCGGTCAATCGCTCCGCGTTGTAGGCCTCGTCGATGTATTCGATGTATTCCTGCTGGTGGCGTGCCGAACGCGCGTAGCAGATGTCATAGATGTTGAAGCTCAGCGACTTGGTCAGGTTGTTGAACCCGTGCAGCTTGAGCTTCAGGTCCTTGGCCTTGGTGGGCTTGGTCAACGTGGGCGTCCCCAATCTAATGGCGGCTCTGGTGGCGGCAGAGGAAATCGGATGCTGGTTTGTTCAGCGAGGAACCGCTAATTATCGCAACTTCATGACGCTTTCGCGACTCATCCAGGCACGCGCAATTCATAGTCGTGCGTCACCTTGGCGGCCTTGGACAGCATCAGCGAGGCGGAACAGTACTTGTCCGCCGACAGCTTGACGGCTCGTTCTACCTGGTTCGCCTTGAGGTCATTGCCGATCACCACGAAATGCAGATGAATATCGGTAAACACCTTGGGCTGGGTCTCGGCGCGTTTGCCCTTCACTTCCACGTAGCAGTCAAGCACAGGCTGGCGCGCCTTCTTGAGAATATGCACGACGTCCACGGCCGAGCATGCCCCGACCGACATCAGCATCAATTCCATCGGACGCATGCCCAGATCGCGCCCGCCCAGATCGGGCGGCCCATCGATCACGATGCCGTGGCCGCTGCCGCTTTCGCCGACGAAGGCCATGCCTTCGACCCACTTCACACGTACTTGCATCGCTGTCGCTCACCTCCGGGCCATGCTATTTTTTGTGGATCGCCGGTCAAACAATGGCGAGTCCACCGGGGGTTATTCGATGTTTCACAAGCCGGCCATCCAGGAGTTCATTGGACGGGCCCACAAACGCAGCTATCCGCCCAAGCACACACTGATTCATGCTGGCGATCTGCCCACGAGCCTCTACCTGATACTCGAAGGATCCGTCAGTGTGCTCGTCGAGGACCAAGACGGGCGCGAGATGGTACTCGCATATCTCAATCCCGGCTCGTTTTTCGGCGAAATGTGTCTGTTCCCGGAGCAGAACGTGCGCACTGCCATCGTCCGCACGCGCACACCCACGCTGGTCGCCGAGATCGGATTTCACGCGTTTCACCAGCTTTCGCACGAAATGCCGGATGTGATGTACGAAATCGCCGGCCAGCTCGCAGCGCGCCTGCGCGACACCAGCCGGCGACTCGCCGATCTTGCTTTTGTCGATGTTGCCGGGCGCGTGTCACACGAACTGCTGGCGCTGTGCCAGCAGCCGGATGCGCAGCCCAATCCGCGTGGAATGGTGATTCGCATCAGCCGGCAGGAATTGGCGCGCATCGTCGGCTGCTCCCGCGAAATGGCCGGTCGCGTACTCAAGAAACTCGAAGAAGACGGCCTGGTGCAGGTCACGGGCCGCAGCATTCTGGTCATCAACGCAGTGCCACGGCACGCGATCGCCTGATCGCGGCGGCCAGGCGATCAGGCCAACAGACGAAGCAAGGCCGCCGCGGGGCTGGACTGGCGCATCAGCGACTCACCCACCAGGAAACGGCGTACGCCCGCATCGGTCATTCGCTTCACGTCCGCCGCGACACCGATTCCGCTTTCGGTTACCACGTCCGTCGCTTCCGGCAGCAGCGGCAACAGCTCCAATGTGGTTTCCAGACGGGTTCCGAAGGTCCGCAGGTTACGGTTGTTGATGCCGAGCAGGCAGCGGCCCAGCAAGCCGGCGTCGAGCACCGCATCCAGTTCCTCGCGGTCATGGATTTCCAGCAACACGTCCATGCCGAGTTCGGTCGCGCAAGCCGCCAGTTCGCCCATCTGCCCGGCGCTCAGCGCGGCGGCAATCAGCAGGATGGCATCGGCACCGATGGCGCGTGCTTCATAGATCTGCAATTCGTCGATCATGAAGTCCTTGCGCAGGACTGGCAGATCGCAGGCGCCACGCGCCTGTTCCAGATAAACCGTTGCGCCCTGGAAAAAGCGCTCATCGGTCAGGACCGACAGACAGGCCGCGCCGCCGCTTTGATATTCGCGCGCCAGCCAGGACGGCTCGAAGTCCGCCCGGATCAGGCCCTTGCTCGGACTCGCCCGCTTGATCTCGGCGATCACGCCCACACCGTGCGCAGCCTTCTTCGAAAGCGCAGCCGCAAAACCGCGCGGGGCGGCCTGCTCGTCGGCGAGGCCGTGAAGGGAAGCCCGGCTGTGGCGCTTGGCCAATGCCGTGATCTCCTCGCGCTTGACGGCGAGGATGCGTTGCAGGATGTCCTCGCTCACGAAAGTCCTCCCAGCTCGCGCGTCACGCCAATGAATGCGTCGAGCTTGCGGCGCGCCGCGCCGGAAGCAATGGTGCGTGCAGCCAGCACAACACCATCATCGATACTCGGACATACACCGCAGACATAAAGCGCCGCGCCAGCATTGAGCGCAACGATGTCCGAGGCCGTGCCGGCCTTGCCGTCGAGCACGTCCAGCAGCACCGAGCGCGAATGCCTGGGATCGTCGACCCGCAGATTCCGGCTCGCGGCCATCGGCAGGCCGAAATCCTCGGGATGGATTTCGTACTCGCGAACCTCGTTGTTGCGCAGTTCACCGACCAGCGTAGCGGCGCCGAGCGAAATCTCGTCCATGCCGTCCTTGCCCCAGACCACCAGCGCACGCGATACACCGAGACGCTGTAACACGCGCACCTGGATGCCCACCAGATCCGGATGGAACACGCCCATCAGAATGGTCGGCGCGCTGGCGGGATTGGTCAGCGGGCCGAGGATGTTGAAGATCGTCTTGACCCCCATTTCCCGGCGCGCCGGACCGACCGCCTTCATCGCCGGGTGGTGGCGGGGCGCGAACATGAAGCCGGCGCCGCATCGATCCAGCGATTCCGCAACCTGCACCGGATCGAGATCGATGCAGGCGCCCAGCGCCTCCAGCACGTCGGCCGCACCGGACTTGGAGGACACGCTGCGATTGCCGTGCTTGGCGACATGTGCGCCGGCCGCCGCCGCCACGAACATCGAGGCAGTGGAGATATTGAAGGTCTGCGCGCCATCACCGCCGGTACCGACGATATCGACGAAATGTGGATAGGCCGGCGTCTCCACCTTGACCGCGAATTCGCGCATCACCTGCGCCGCCGCCGCGATCTCGCCGATGGTTTCCTTCTTCACGCGCAGTCCGGTGATGATCGCCGCCGTCATCACCGGCGAGACTTCGCCGCGCATGATCTGGCGCATCAGATCGACCATCTCGTCATGAAAGATTTCACGATGCTCGATGGCGCGCGTCAGCGCCTCCTGCGGGGTGATCGCCATGATCAGCGGGCCTCCAGAAAGTTCTTGAGCATGGTATGCCCATGCTCGGTCAGGATCGATTCTGGATGAAACTGCACGCCTTCGATCGGCAGCGTCTTGTGCTGAATCCCCATGATCTCGTCGACAGCGCCATCCGCCGTCGCGGTCCAGGCCGTCAGTTCGAAGTCCTCCGGCAGAGAGTCGCGCTCGACCACCAGCGAGTGATAGCGGGTCGCCGTGAACGGTGAAGGCAGACCGTAGAACACGCTCTGCTGGCGATGCTCGATGGCGCTGACCTTGCCGTGCATGACCTCGCGCGCGCGCACCACCTTGCCGCCGAAGGCCTGCCCGATCGCCTGATGCCCCAGACACACGCCGAGGATCGGAAACTGGCCCTTGAGACGGTCGATCAGATCCAGGCAGATTCCGGCCTCGTTGGGCGTGCACGGTCCGGGCGACAGCACGATATGGCTCGGCCGCTTGGCGGCAACCTCCTCAATGCGGATCCGGTCATTGCGATACACCTCGACCTCGGCGCCCAATTCCCCGAAATACTGCACCAGGTTGTAGGTGAACGAATCGTAGTTATCGATCATCAATAGCATCGGTTCGCCCCCTACACGCTGGCGGCGGCACGCAGCATCGCGCCGGCCTTGTTCATGGTTTCTTCCCATTCCGCCTGAGCGTCGGAATCCGCGACCACACCGCCACCGGCCTGCACATAGATGCGTCCGTCCTTGATCACCGCGGTGCGGATCGCGATCGCCATGTCCATGTTGCCGGACCAGGCGAGGTAGCCGACGGCGCCGCCGTAGATGCCGCGCTTGACCGGCTCCAGTTCGTCGATGATCTCCATTGCCCGCACCTTGGGCGCGCCGGAGAGGGTGCCGGCCGGGAACGCGGCAGCCAGGGCATCCAGCGCATGCATGTGCGGCTTGAGGCGCCCGCGCACATTGGACACGATGTGCATGACGTGCGAGTAACGCTCGATCGCCATTTTTTCAGTGAGCGTGACGCTGCCGATCTCGGCGACGCGGCCGACATCGTTTCGACCCAGGTCGATCAGCATCAGGTGCTCGGCGATTTCCTTGGGATCGGCCAGCAGCTCGGTTTCCAGCGCGCGATCCTCGGCTTCGCTGGCGCCGCGCCGACGCGTGCCGGCGATCGGGCGCACCGTCATTTCCTGGTCTTCCACACGTACCAGGATTTCCGGGCTGGACCCGACGACGTGATGATCGTCCAGATCCAGGCAGTACAGGTACGGCGAGGGATTGATCCGCCGCAGCGCGCGGTACAGCGCCACCGGATCGGCGTCGAAATCGGCCGCCAGCCGCTGCGAGGGCACCACCTGCATGACATCGCCGGCCGCGATGTACTGCTTGATCTTGGCGATCGCCTCGCCATAGCTCTGCGGCGTGAATCCGGATTCGAAGCGCTCGGCCGCCACACCGCCGGTTCCGCGCGAGGGCGTGCGCGGCAAGGGCTGCGTCAGCAATGCCTCGATCTCGTCGAGCCGGCGCCGCGCCCGCGCCTGATCGTCCGCATCGCCGATCGCCGCGTGCACCACAATCGTCAGGGTGGCACGCAGCGAATCGAAGATCGCCAGTTCGTCGCAGCGCATCAGCAGAATGTCGGGCGCGCCGATCGGGTCCGGATGCTCGCGGTTGATGCGCGATTCGACATAGCGCACACAGTCGTAGCCGAAATAGCCCACCAGCCCGCCCGTGAAACGCGGCAGACCCGGCGCCTCCTCCACCTGAAAGCGGCGGGCGTAGTCGGCGATCCACTCGAAGGGATTGTCGGAATTCGTATGTTCGACGAGTTCACCGTCGACGCGACGCTCGATTGCCGAGCCGCGCACGCTGAGAATTTCGCGGCAGGGCAGACCGATGAACGAATAGCGTCCCCAGGTCTCGCCGCCCTGCATCGATTCGAACAGAAACGAGTACGGACGATTGCCGAGTTTGAGATAGGTGCCGACCGGCGTATCCAGGTCGCCGGCCAGTTCGCGCGTCAGCGCAATGTGGGTGTAGTCCGTCATGGGGTCGAGATCGTCGAACGAGGTGGAACCACTCTGGCTGCGGCCAATGACAAGCGCCGCGTGACACTCAGGTCAGCGCCATCGCCACCACTGGCGCAGGTTTGCGGCCTGCGCATTCGACTCCCGGATCAACATTGTCGGCAAGCTAAGAATCATCTGGACGCGCGAATGATACGCGAATTCCGCGCCGTCCCGACAAGCCCCACAGCATTCAGGTCGCCATTCATTCAGCGCTGCCCGCCGTGTGCGAGCTCGGTCAGAAAGTACAGCGTGGTCAATGCCAGTGCCACGAAAGCGGCCTCGCAAACGCGCGTCCAGCCGCCTGAGGCATAGGCAAGACCGGCCAGCGCCGAGCCGGCCGCGCCGCCGCCGAAGAACAGCGCCATGTACAGGGCGTTGAGGCGCCCGCGCACTTCATCGCTGAGCATGTAGATCGCACGCTGACCGAGCACCAGATTCACGGACACCGCGAAATCCAGGATCACCGCGGCGGCGAGCAACAGCCACAGCGAACCCGCAGCCCCACCCCAGCCGGCCAACACGAAAGACAGCCCCGCCAGCAGGAAGGCACCGCCGGTCGCGAGCCGGGTCAGTCCCCGATCGGCAAGCCGCCCGGCCAACGGTGCCGACAGCGCGCCCGAGGCGCCGGCCAGTGCGAACAGGGCAATGTCGCGCTGCGAGAAATCGAAGGGCGCGTCTCCCAGTCGCAGGGCGATCATCGTCCAGAACGCGCTGAACGCACCGAACATGGCGGCGTGATAGGTCGCCCGCCGGCGCAGCAAGGGCGTGTCCCGGAACAAGTGCCACAGGGACCGGATCAATGCGCCATACGACAAATCCATGGGCGCAGGCTGACGCAGGGGCAGCAAGCGGCGCAGCGCCATCGCCAGCACCGCGATCGCCACGGCGGAGATCGCGTAGATGGCGCGCCAGCCGCCGAACTCGGCGACGAAACTCGACAGCGGCCGCGCCAACAGTATGCCGACCAGCAGACCGCTCATGACGTTGCCGACGACACGACCGCGCTCCGCCGGCGGTGCCAGCGAGGCGGCAAACGGCACCAGAATCTGCGCTGCGACACAGCACAGCCCCATGCCGAAGGTCGCCAGGAGGAACAGCGCGGGGCCCCGCGCCGTGGCCACCGCGATCAGACTGAGCACGACCAGGGTGAGCAGACCGACCGACAGCCGCCGGTTTTCGAACCGATCGCCCAGCGGCACCAGCAACAGCAGGCCGAGGCCATAGCCGAGCTGGGTCAGGGTCACCACCAGACTGACGGTGGCATGGCTCAGACCCAGGTCGGCGCCGATCAGGCCGACCAGGGGTTGCGCATAATAGAGGTTGGCGGCGATCAGTCCGCAGGCCAGTGCGAAAGTCCAGACCAGGCCAGCGCGCACCGGTGCCGCCGGCTTGCTGACGTCGTTCAAATCACCAGTCCCTTCAGCGTCCCGATCAAACGGCTTCGGCAATGGCATCGCGCATCGCCCGAATCGTGGCCTGGTAATCGCTCGCGCCGAAGATCGCGGAGCCGGCGACGAAGGTATCGGCACCGGCGGCAGCGATCGCACCGATGTTGTCGGCCTTGACCCCGCCATCGATCTCCAGGCGAATCTCGTGGCCGCTGGCGTCGATCAGGGCACGCACTTCGCGCAGCTTGTCGAGCGCCGCCGGGATGAAGCTCTGTCCGCCGAAGCCTGGATTCACCGACATCAGCAACACCATGTCCACCTTGTCCATGACATAGCGCAGGACATCCAGCGGCGTCGCCGGATTGAACACCAGGCCGGTCTTGCAGCCGGCCGCGCGTATCGCCTGCAGGCTGCGATCCACATGGCGGCTCGCCTCGGGGTGAAAGCTGATCAGGCTGGCGCCGGCCTTGGCGAACATCTGCGCGAGTTCATCCACCGGCTCGACCATCAGATGCACATCGATCGGCGCCGTGACCCCATGCTTGCGCAGCGCTTCGCAGACCATCGGACCGATTGTCAGATTGGGCACGTAGTGATTGTCCATCACGTCGAAATGCACCCAGTCCGCGCCGGCGGCGATCACCTGATCGACCTCCTCGCCGAGACGCGCGAAGTCGGCGGAAAGAATGCTGGGGGCGATGATCGGTGACTGGCGCGGCATGGAATTCGTCCGTGGCGGAAAGCGCGCGCATTATTCCGTCTGGCGGCGCCAGTTGCGAGCCCCGCCGAGCTTGCCTACATTCAGCGCCCGCTCCCGGAACCCGCCATGAACGCGATGCCTGTCCTGTACGAATCCTCGATCCAATCGCTGCCGCGCCTGCACCGCGGCAAGGTGCGGGACATTTTCGCGGTCGGCGACGAGCATATGCTGATCGTCACCAGCGACCGGCTTTCGGCCTTCGACGTGATTCTTCCGCAGCCGATTCCCGGCAAGGGCGCGGTACTGACCGCCGTCACCGACTTCTGGATGCGGCGCTTTTCGGAGCTGGTGCCCAATCACGCTTCGGACCTGGAGCTCTGGCAATGGATCACGCCGGAAGAGATGGCCGAATGCGAAGGGCGCGCCGTGCTGGTCCGGAAACTCAAGGCCCTGCCGATCGAGGCCGTGGTACGTGGCTACCTGATCGGCTCCGGCTGGAAGGACTATCAGAATACCGGCGCGGTCTGCGGGATCAGACTGCCGCAGGGCTTGCGCATCGCCGATCGCCTGCCGCAGCCGATCTTCACGCCGGCCGACAAGGCACCGGTCGGCAGCCATGACGAAAACATCAGCTTTGCTCAGGTCGAGGCGGCCATCGGCCACGAGCTTGCGATCCAGGTCCGCGATCTGAGCCTGCGTCTGTACAGCGAGGCTGCGGAGTATGCGCGCGAACGCGGTATCATCATCGCCGACACCAAGTTCGAATTCGGCGTCGATGCGGCCGGCAAGCTGCACCTGATCGACGAAGTGCTGACACCTGACTCCTCACGCTTCTGGCCGGCGGATACTTACCGTCCCGGCATCAGCCCGCCGAGTTTCGACAAGCAGTTCGTGCGCGATTATCTGGACACCCTGGACTGGAACAAGCAGGCGCCCGGTCCGAAATTGCCGGACGAGATCATCCTGCGTACGGCCGACAAGTATCGCGAGGCTCAGCGCCGGCTGATCGGCTGAGTCCAGGAACACCGACGAGGGAGAAAGGCAATGACGATTGCTCTGTGGTGCGTTCTTGTGGCGGCCCTGCTGCCGTTCTGCTTCAGCATGACCGCCAAGGCCGGCGGACGTTTCACGCCGCGTGCCAATCACAACCCACGCGAATTCCTGGAAACCATCCAGGGTTGGCCGAAGCGTGCACACTGGGCGCAGCAGAACAGCTTCGAGGCGTTCCCGATGTTCGCCGCCGCCGTGATCATCGCGCATGTCGTGCCCGGGCCGAATTCGACTGCGACCTGCTGGCCCTGCTCTTCATCGCCTGCCGCATCTTCGTAAGCGTTCAAACCGCGGCGTAGTTGCCCCGATGCTCAAGGTCTGATCGGAGCGGATTGTCGGCGAAGCGGACTTTCCATTCACGCGGCGTGAGTTCGATGACTCGGCTGGCGGGATGCTGACCGACGCGCTGGAGCACATCGACCAGATAGGCGTGCGCGTTGACGCCGTGCAGCCGGCAGGTGACGAGCAGGCTCTGAATGATCGCG